>CAZKYZ010000241.1:0-6114 GCA_964557055.1 uncultured Desulfobacterales bacterium | reverse complement strand
AAAACTGAAGGCAAATTTTTCCACCCAAAAACCGGACCATCACATTTTAAATACCGCTTTTCACCTTTTTTTGGAAAACCCGGATCGTCAGGTTATTCTGGTTACCAAAGATGTTAATCTGCGCATGAAGGCCAAATCCATCGGTTTGATGGCAGCTGATTACACAACCGATCACGTGAAGAATGTTCTGGATCTTTATAAAGGGAGAAGAATCGAGGAAAACGTTCCTGCGGATATCATTGATCTGTTTTATGAAGTGCCCTATGAATTGAACCCGCAGGACACGTCCTTTGGAGAGATGCTGCTTCCGAACGAATACCTGATCCTGCGCAATGGTAAAAAATCGGCACTCGGAAGCTATGACGCGTTTACACGGAAGGTACGCAGAATCGATAAAAATATCTGTTACGGTATCATGCCCCGAAATGCGGAACAGGCGTTTGCACTGGACGCGCTCATGAACACCGAAATTCCGCTGGTGACCATATCCGGAAAGGCCGGTACGGGCAAGACCCTGCTGGCGCTGGCCGCTTCTTTGGAGAAGAAGCGGAGTTATCGCCAGATATTTATCGCCCGCCCTGTTGTTCCGCTAAGCAACAAGGGCATCGGCTATCTTCCCGGGGATATCCAGTCGAAACTCGATCCGTATATGCAGCCGCTGTACGACAATCTTGCAGTGATTCAGCACCAGTTTCATTCCCGGAACAAGGGCCATAGAAAGATCAATGAGTTGATCGATGAAGAAAAAATGGTGATTACACCGCTGTCTTACATTCGCGGCCGCAGCCTGGTAAAAATTTTTTTTATTGTGGACGAAGCGCAGAATCTTACGCCGCATGAAGTGAAAACGATCATTACCCGGGCAGGGGAAGGAACGAAGGTAGTTTTCACCGGAGACGTGTTTCAGATCGACCATCCTTATCTGGACAGCCAGTCCAATGGTCTCAGCTATCTGATCGAGAAGATGAAAGACCAGAAGCTGTCCGCCCACATCAATCTGGAAAAAGGGGAACGCTCCGAGCTGTCTGAGTTGGCCATCAATCTGCTGTAGCTTTTTTTTCATCGACAAAATAAAGCAATGCCCCACCGATAATAAACAGGATTACAATTGATCCGATGCTGAAGCGGGAAGCGGTTTGACCCACAGCGATTATCTGTTCCTGTGTCGGTGATACCGGCATTAATAGGCGTCTCACCATCAGACCAACAGCACCCATGAGTGCCGGTCCCAGAATCGCCGCAAATTTTCCCAGCATATTGTAGAATCCATAGAATTCGGCTGCCTGATCCTGGGGGATCAGCCGGGCGAAATAGGAGCGGCTCAGTGCCTGCATTCCTCCCTGCGCCAGTGCAATAATGACGGCGAGTATATAAAATTCGTGTTTCTGGGTCATCATGGTACCCCAGATCGTGACGAATATATAGATAGCGATTCCCAGAAAAAGAGCTTTGCGAACACCCCATCCCTGGCCCAGTTTGCCGAACAGCAGCGCTGCCGGGAAACCGACAAACTGAACAATCAGCAAGGCAACGATCAAGTCGCTGGAAGCGAAGCCCAAAGAAAGGCCGTAATCAACGGCCATGCGTATAATCGTATCCACCCCGTCAATATAAAACCAGTAGGCGAGCAGGAAGAGCCAGATTGTTTTCAGTTTGCGAATTTTGCCCAGCGTGCCGATGACTTTTCGAATACCATGCAAAACAAGATCAACCAGGCGCTCTTTTCTTTCCAAAGGCGCGTCTTCCTTGACCCAAAAAACCGTAAAAAGGGTAAACCCGCCCCACCAGACAGCTACCGATAGAAAAGAAACCCGTACGGCCATTCCGGCATCAGGGAGTCCAAAAAGGGCCGGTTTCAGGGTCATTAATACATTGACCAGAAACAGGAGGCCGCCCCCCAGGTAACCCATGGAAAACCCCAGACTGGAAACGAAGTCGATGTTATCCTTTCCGGCAATTTTGGGTAAAAGTGCATCGTAGAAGATATTGGCCCCTGAAAAACCGATGATACCGACGGCAAAGATAAAAATAGCCAGCTCCCACTGCCCCTTTCCTACCAGAAAAAGAGCCGCCGTCATCAAAACACCGATATACGCAAAAAAGAGCAGAAATTTCTTTTTCGCAGAGCTGCGGTCGGCGATGGCCCCAAGAACCGGGGCCAGCAGCGCGACAATCAGGCTCGCCAGAGCGTTTCCAAACCCCAAAAGAGCCGTGCTGGTGTTTACATCAGCACCATAGCTCCAATACTGTTTAAAAAAAATTGGGAAAAAACCGGACATGACCGTGGTGGCAAATGCTGAATTGGCCCAATCGTACATTACCCAACCCCAGAGGGGCTTTTTCTGATCAGATATCATGATCCGTTTCTTTCGTGAGGTTTGATGATTGTTCGCGGTTTGTAAACCAATAGTATCTATTTCAGGTAGAAGTCAACCGCATTTGATATTTCGCCGCTGCCTGAAAATACAGGGCGTAAAACAGACAAGATCCGCAACGCCAAAACAAAAAGGGCCTGTCCCGCAGGACAAGCCCCTTTCGTTCTTGTTTGTCAGATCCGTTATCGGTTCGTTTAGAACAGACCGGTAACCTTTCCGGTCACCGGATCAACATCGATCCTTCTGAAAGCCGGGTTGGAACTCGTTCCGGGCATCAGACTGATGGTTCCAGCGCAGGGGCACAGAAATTTGGCGCCCGAGTAGATGAGAATGTCACGGATCGGCAGGCGCCACCCCTTGGGTACGCCTTTAATGGTCGGGTCATGGGAAAGGCTGAGATGCGATTTTACCATCATGGTGGCGAAATCGGCGTATTTCGGATCAGCCTCCAGCATCTTGGCTTTTGCTTCGGCATCCGGCAGCCAATCAACGCCGTCGGCACCATACACTTCTTTGGCGATGGTGGCGACCCGGTCTCTCAGTTTCATTTCCAGCGGATACAAGAATTTGAAATCGTTTTCATCATTACAGGCATCAATGACGGCATCAGCAAATTCCAGGGCTCCGTCGCCACCTTTTTCCCAGTGCTTTGATTCAGCGCAACGGGCGCCGGCAGCTTCGGCCGCTTTTCGGACTACGGCGCATTCTGCATCCGTATCCGTATAGAAGCGGTTGATGCAGACAACCGGGTTGATGCCGGCCTTGCGGATAACGCCGATCATGTGAACCATGTTCTCACAGCCCTTTTCCACCAGCGCAACGTTTTCCTGGGTGTATTCCGGCGGCATGGCTTTCCCGGCGACAACCTTGGGTCCGCCACCGTGCATTTTAAGCGCACGAATGGTTGACGTCAAAACGGAAACATGCGGTTTCAGTCCGCTGAAGCGGCTTTTTACGTTCCAGAATTTTTCGAAGCCGATGTCCGCTGCGAACCCACTTTCCGTTACGTGATAATCGAAAAGCTTGAGGCCAACACGGTCGGCAATAATAGACGACTGACCGACGGCAATATTGGCGAAGGGGCCGGCATGAACCATACAGGGGTTGTATTCAGCGGTACACATGAGTGTCGGATTGATGGTGTTCCGCATGAAAGCCGCCATGGCATTGCCGACTTCGAGGTCACCGGTTGTGACCGGATTGCCGCTTTTGTCAAAGGCAACGGTGATGTTATTGAGTCTTTCTTTAAGGTCCGCCAGGTCTTTGGCAACAGCCAGAATGGCCATACATTCGGAACCGACGGCAATACCGAATTTGGACTGCATGGTATAGCCGTCAAAGCGGCCGCCGATGCCGATGATAATGTTGCGAAGTGCCTGTGCGCAGAAATCGATGATCCATCCCATCTCAACACGGGTGGGATCGACGTCCAGCCGGCGCATACTAGTAAGCCGGGCAAGCTGTTCGTCGTTGTAATTTCTTTCGTGCTGCATCCTGGAGGTAAGGGCTACCATGGCCAGGTTATGGGCGTTCATGATGTCGTTGATATCGCCCGTCAGGCCGAGGGAGAATTCGGTCATGGGAATGAGCAGTGAGTTTCCGCCGCCGGCTGCCGTGCCTTTAACATTCATGGTCGGCCCACCGGAAGGCTGCCGCAGGGCACCGCCGACATTTACGCCGCGCTTTCCAAGACCCTCCATAAGACCACAGGAGGTGGTGCTTTTGCCTTCGCCCAGAGGCGTTGGGGTGATCGCGGTAACCTCGATGTACTTTCCATCCGGCGTATCTTTCAAGCGATCAATGATTTTCAGAAAGTCGAGTTTTGCCAGTCTGCCCATGGGAAGCATTTCATCTTCTTTAAGACCAAGCTTTTCCCGCCATTCCCCCGGTGTGGGCATGTTTTTTTCCGCCGCTTCGGAGATCTGCCAGTCTGCCATTTCAACTGCATTGTAAGCCATCTATCCATTCCTCCTTTTGGGTTAAAGATTACCGATTTCACCGCGTCTCGATTTACAGGCAAGTTATCCCCAAAATCGATTATCGGGTATAAGACAACCGCTGATTGCTACAACGATTTGATAAAACAATTAATCGACTCCCATAGCAGGCGGTCGGGATTTTTGCAAGCGTAATATCTGTTGTAAAAGACTGTCCGGGAGCAACAATTCATCCGGCCATGGCGGTATACAAGCGATAATAGGCGGCTCTTTTGTCGAGCAGTTCCTCGTGGGTACCGTATTCGATAATATGGCCTTCGTGGAGGACAATGATAACGTCTGATTTTTGAATGGTTGACAACCGGTGGGCGATGACGATGGATGTGCGATGGGACAAAAGGTTTTGAACGGCATCCTGGAGCTTTTTTTCCGTTCCGGAATCCACAAAGGATGTGGCTTCGTCGAGGATAATAAGCTCCGGATCTTTGGCCAGCGCTCTTGCAATCGATACCAACTGCCGTTCTCCGCTGGACAGGGATCCGCCCCCTTCCGTCAGAACGGTGTCGAGTCCCCGGGGGAGTTTGTCTATGAATTCCCGGCAGCAGGAAGACCGCAGGACACGATTGACAACGGACGCATCCAAAGAGGAGGAGGTGTCCTGAAAGATGTTGTTACGCAAGGTGTCTGAAAATAGAAACGGATCCTGCGTAACAACAGCGATACGGGATCGGATAGCGGCAGGAGTGATTGTTGCCGTGTCTACACCATTGATCCGAATCGTTCCGGCATCCGGGGCATAAAATTTAGTCAGCAGGTTTATAATGGTGGTCTTTCCGCTGCCGGTGGGGCCCACCACTGCCAGGCTCTGTCCTTTTACAAGGGAAAAAGAAATATCCTGAAGTACCGGCTCACCAGGGAAATAGCTGAAACAGACATTTCGGAAGGCGATCGAGGAAATCGGTTTGCGAAACGATTCCGGAACGTCCATTTTCGAGAAAGACTCAGCCGTATTGTCGTGTGGATCCATCAGGCCGAAAATTCGCTCTGCGGAAGCCAGGGAATTTTGCAAAATGTTGTATTTCTCGGCGATATCCCGAATGGGGCGGAAAAACATGCGAATGTATGAAATAAATGCCACCAGATCACCCAGGCTGATTTTATCTGACAGCACCCCTTTTCCCCCAAAATAGAGAATAACCGCGACGGCGACTGATCCGAGAACCTCGATAGCCGGCATAAACAGGGCATACACGTGAATCTGTTTCATTTCCGTCAGATAGTTTTCATGATTCAGACGGCGGAAACGCTGATTGTTGACGGTTTCTTTCTGGAACAGCTGAATCACGTGAATTCCGCTGATTGTTTCTGAAAAGCGTGTATTGATCTTGGCCACAAGGCCACGAATTTTGCGGTATATGCCGCGAATCCGACCGGCAAAACGGAAAGATGTGAAGAGGACAAAAGGTAAGATCGTAAATGCAATCAATGCCAGTTGAAAGTCAATTCCCGTTAACACAACACCGATTCCGACCAGTAGAAAAATGTCTTTGAAAATAACCGCGATTACCGAAGTAAAGAGATCATGCATATTCTGAATATCATTGGTTACCCTGGTAACAAGACGTCCAACGGGGTTTCGGCTGAAAAAGGATACCGACCGGCTTTGAATATGGTTGAACAGATCCATTCGCAGATGATGCATGATATTTTGCCCCATCTGTTCCATCACCACAACCTGAAGGAAGTTTAAACAGAAGCCGGCCAAGAGGAAACCCAGAAGAATCAGTGCGGCCTTTGCAACG
>CAZKYZ010000240.1:0-6116 GCA_964557055.1 uncultured Desulfobacterales bacterium | reverse complement strand
AAATATTTTCTATTTTCTTCACTTCAAACACATTTGGATCCGCCTCTCAACCATTTCGACTAAAAGGGGTCTATTATGAAAATTATTTCAATCGTGAAACTTTGCCTGATTGCCGTCGTACTGCTGACAATTCTAACCGGCATTTCGTTCGCTGCCGAACCGCTGATGATGGCAACCACAACCAGTACAGACAACACCGGCCTGCTGGAATACCTCATGCCGTTTTTTACCGAGGACACCGGAATTGATATCAAATGGACCGCCACGGGAACCGGAAAAGCCCTCAAACTGGGCGAAAACTGTGATGTGGACATCCTTATGGTGCATGCCCCGGCATCTGAAAAACAATATGTTGCCGACGGATTCGGGATCGATCGCAGAGAAATCATGTACAATGATTTTGTCCTTATCGGACCGGTCATCGATACGGCCGGCATCCAGGGAAAAAGTGTCGCCGAAGCACTGCAGGCAATCCATGCCAAAGAAACTGTTTTCGTCAGCCGGGGAGACAATAGCGGCACCCATAAAAAAGAACAAAGCTTGTGGGAAGGCTCCGGAATGCCGCTTCCAGAAAAAGAAACCTGGTATGTTCAAACGGGCCAGGGTATGCTGACCACCATCAATATCGCTGCCGAACGCGAAGGCTACACCATGACCGACCGGGGGACCTACATCAAATACGAAGCCGACAAACAGGGAAACCCACCCCTGAAAATCCTTGTGGAGGGAGACCAAAACCTTCTGAATCAGTACAGCGTCATTACCGTTAACCCCGAGCGGTGTAAAAGTGTAAAAGCCGATCTGGCGACAGCCTTTTCAGATTGGGTCGCCGGAGAAAAAGCCCAGTCGTTAATCCGGGATTTCAAGCTTATGGGAAAGCAACTGTTTACACCGAATGCAAACTGATAAATAAGAACACGAAAACAGGATAACATCCCCTTGGATTTCATGCTTGAAGGACTGATCACCGCCATACGGCTTCTGGCTTCCGGGGACAGTGAAACATATTCCGCTGTCGCTGCCACACTGAAAGCTTCCGGATCCTCTATGGCGGCAAGCCTTTTGCTGGGTCTCCCCCTCGGCTTTGCGCTTGGCTATTATGATTTTAAAGGCAAACGGCCGGTACGTATGCTGGTGGATACCCTGCTGGCCCTGCCAACCGTCCTCATCGGTCTGCTCGTCTATGCTTTTCTATCGCGCAACGGACCTTTTGGCGAAGCCGGCCTGCTGTTCAGCATACCCGCAATTGCCATTGGGCAAACCATACTCGCACTGCCGATTGTCATTGCGCTCACTGCCTCAGCCGTTGAAAGCCGGGACAGCCAGCTCGGCACCGTACTGATATCGCTGGGGGCTGACCGCCGGCAAATCCTCATCACCAGTCTTTGGGAGGTTCGCTACGGTGTCGCTGCTGCTACCGTTACCGCCTGCGGGCGGGTCCTGACCGAAGTGGGTATTTCCATGATGGTGGGCGGAAACATCAAATGGCATACCCGGACCGTGACAACCGCCATTGCCCTGGAGACCAACAAGGGTCAGTTCGGCATGGGCATTGCCCTGGGATTGGTCCTACTGGTCATCGCTTTTCTGATCAGCGGCCTGGTCTCATTTTTCAGGAGAAGGTATTGAACGCAAGAGAACCGGTCTATCGACTTGAGGATATTCGCCACTGCTACAACCGGCGGCCGTCATTGGTGGTGGATCGGCTGGTTATCGACCCGGGTTCCATCACCGGGATCATCGGGCCCAACGGCAGCGGAAAAACGACACTGCTGAAGGTCATGGCCTGTATTGAGAAACCGACTGCGGGCCGTATTTTTTTCAAAGGCGAACCGGTGATCGCCTTTTCAGCGTCGATTCGATTCCTCACCAGCCTGCTCACCCAGGAACCCTACTTGCTGAAACGAACCGTTTTCGACAATATCGCCTACGGGCTTCGGATCCGTGGGGCCCGCAAGAATGTTTCCCGGGACGTGCACCAGGCACTTAGCTGGGTCGGGCTGGCTCCGGATGATTTTTCCGCAAGATACTGGAATGAACTGTCCGGTGGTGAGGCTCAGCGGGTGGCCCTGGCGGCCAGACTGGTCCTGAAACCGGAGGTGCTGTTCCTCGATGAGCCCACCGCCAGCGTCGATGCCGCCAGCGCCCAGCTGATTAAGGAAGCTTCCCTGCGCGCCAGGGAACGGTGGGGAACCAGCCTGGTCATCGCCAGTCATGATTGGCAGTGGCTGTATGAAATTTGTGACAAGGTGCTGCATATGTTCGACGGACGGATCTACAGCACCGGTATGGAAAATGTCATTTTCGGTCCCTGGGTTCAGCAGGCCGATCACCACTGGGCCAGGGAAGCCGGAGATGGCCAGCGATTGCTGGTCCCCGACCCGTCGGATAAAAATGCTGTCGCGGTGATACCATCAAACGCCATCGGGCTTTACCGCGGACAATCGCTGGAACAACACAGAAACATTTCTCTGCAAGGGACGGTATCCCGAATGATCCTGGAAAAAAGCAGCGGCGATATCGTTTCCACGCTTATGGTGGGGAATATCCCCCTTACCATCAAGTTGGACCAGGAAAAAGTGGCAGAGCTCTCCCTTCGTCCGGGTGAAACGATTCAGATCACCTATCGTATTGACCAGGTTCGATGGAGCCGGTAAGCGGGTATCCCGCGGTACGATCCTGGCGCGTATAAACGGTGTACTTAACCGGAGCCCGCCTGTATCTGTTTCTGGATTTTGGACCACGCATCCCGCAGGGTCACGGTCCGGTTGAACACCGGGGCGCCTTCACGGGAGTCCTTGCTGTCGACACAGAAATAACCCAAACGTTCAAACTGGCAGCGATACCCCGCTGCCGCATCGGCCAGGCTCGGTTCGAGCATACACCCGGTCAGGGTTTCCAGAGATTCAGGATTTAGCTGTTTGATAAAATCTTTGCCGCCGTCGCCGGGATGGGGATCCGTAAAAAGGCTGCTGTAAAGGCGCACCTCGGCTGGAACAGCGTGGGCGGCAGAAACCCAGTGCAGTGTGGCCTTTACCTTGCGGCCATCCGGTGAGTCGCCCCCCTGAGTAGCCGGATCGTAGGTGCAGTGAAGTTCCGTCACGTCACCGGTATTGGGATCTTTGACCACGTCCACACAGGTAACATAATAGGCGTAGCGCAAACGGACTTCACGGCCCGGGGCCAGCCGAAAGAACTTTTTGGGTGGGTCTTCCATGAAATCATCCCGCTCAATGTAAAGCACTCGTGAAAAAGGGACCTTTCTTGCCCCCATTTCCGGTTTCACGGGGTGATAGGGAAAATCGATCTCTTCCACTTCGCTTTCCGGATAATTGTCGATAATGACCTTGAGCGGCCGAATGACACCCATGACGCGTGGTGCACACTCGTTCAGGTCTTCCCTCAGGCAGTATTCCAGCAGGGCTATGTCCACGACACTTTCCCGCTTGGCGACCCCGATACGCTCACAAAAGTTGCGGATTGCCCGGGCGGTATATCCGCGGCGGCGAAGCCCGACAATGGTCGGCATGCGGGGATCGTCCCAGCCGGTCACATGCCCCCCTTCGACCAGCTGCAGCAGTTTTCTTTTACTCATGATCGTATAGTTCAGATTCAATCGGGCAAATTCGATCTGCTGGGGGTGGCAGGACACATCCAGTTGGTTCAGGGTCCAGTCGTAAAGGGGCCTGTGTATTTCGTACTCCATGGTGCAGACGGAATGGGTGATCCCCTCTATGGAATCGGACAGGCAATGGGTGAAATCGTACATGGGGTAGATACACCAGTTGTCGCCGGTGCGGTGATGATCAACGTGCTTGATGCGATACAACACCGGATCACGCATATTGATGTTGGGGGATGCCATGTCGATCTTGGCCCGCAACACCCGCTCCCCGTCTTTGCATTCACCGGACCGCATGCGGGTGAAGAGATCAAGGTTCTCCGCAACTCCGCGGCTGCGAAAGGGGCTTTCTCGGCCGGGCTCCGTCAATGTACCCCGATACTCTCGAATCTCTTCAGCATTGAGATCACACACATACGCTTTTTCCCGGTGAATCAATTGGACGGCATATTCATACAGTCTTTCGAAATAGTCGGACGCGAAGTAAAGGCGGTCTTCCCAGTCGTAGCCAAGCCAGCGGACATCTTCCTGAATCGATTTGACATATTCTACGTTTTCCTTACTGGGGTTGGTGTCGTCGAACCGGAGGTTGCAGGTGCCGTTGTAATCGGCAGCCAGACCAAAATTGAGGCAGATGGATTTGGCGTGGCCGATATGAAGATAACCGTTGGGCTCCGGTGGAAAACGGGTCACCACTCTGCCGTTGTTTTTGGCGGCCGCCAGATCCTGGTCGATGATATTGCGGATGAAATTGGAGGTCGTTTCCGGTTCCACATTTCCCTTTGCCGGGGTGCCTGTTTGGGGTTTGCTCATGTCGTCAATCCTCTGTTCCCGTATTTTCTTGCTTTACGATTTTGCCGCCACCCGAAAAGGTCGCTCGCTAAGGCTGTTTATCAATATAGCATTGTTTAACCCGAAAGCAAATTTCGGGACCACCGCATCAAACCAATTCCAGTGCACAGGCCATGGAAACGCCGCCGCCGCCGCAAAGCGTTGCCAACCCGAGGGTCTTGTTTCGTTTTCGAAGCGCGTGAATTAAAGTCACCATGATTCTGGCACCGGTAGCCCCCACCGGATGCCCGAGCCCGATGCCCGAGCCGTTAACATTGGTGATATCCCGATCCAAACCCAGTTCCCGCTCACAGCCGATGTACTGGGCGGCAAACGCCTCGTTCACTTCAACGAGGTCAAAGTCGCTGACGGTCAAGCCGCTGCTCTTCTCCAGATCTTTCACCGCCGGTATCGGAGACAACCCCATAACAGATGGATGGCAGGCTCCTTTGCCCGCCGCCAGGATCTTTGCCAGCGGCTGGATACCGAGTTCCGCCGCTTTCTCGGCCGACATGATCACCATGGCCGCAGAACCGTCATTGAGCCCGCTGGAGTTCCCGGCAGTGACTTTTCCAATCTTGGGAACAAATGCAGGTGGAAGCTTCTGCAAATCCGCCATGGTCAAACCCGGGCGGAAATGTTCATCCCGGTCAAAAAGAAGGGGTGGTTTTTTGCGCTGGGGCAGCTCCATGGGAACGATTTCATCGGCAAAAGATCCGTCCCGGTTCGCCCTTTCGGCCTCGTTTTGACTTCGCAGTGCCACCTGGTCCATTTCCTCCCGGCTGATATCCATATACTGGGCGATAAATTCGGCCGTATGGCCCATGATGTACGGTTTCCCTTTGAAAAAGGAAAGCGGCGGTTCGTCCGCGTTTACCGGCCCGTCCTCCGGGTGAGGAATGATATGTGAACCGCAGTGAAGTCCTCGTATCAGGGCATCCACGAAGGTCTGATCCTGCAGTCTGCACCCCCAACGGGCACCCGGAACAATATACGGCACTCCGGACATGTGTTCGACACCGCCGGCCAGAATCACATCCGCCATACCTGCCTGGATCATGGCCATTCCGGACAGAACGGCCTCCATTCCGGAAATACAGACCCGGTTGACGGTCACTGCGGGAACCGTTGCGGGGATCCCGGCCAGCAAGGCGGCGATACGGGCAACGTTCAGCGTATCCACCGGTTCCATGCAGCATCCATAGCGAATATCATCGATGGTTGCCGGATCAATACCGGCTCTTTTAACGGCTTCTTTCATGGTGACACTGGCGATAACCGCACCATTTACATCCCGCAGGGTACCCCCGAATTCAGCGATGGCCGTCCGACAGGCAGATACAATAACAACTTCTTTCATGGACCTCTCCCTTCCTACCGGTATATGCAATATTATATAAAATATCAGGCTAGTAGCATTCAAACGCGCATTCGTCAATGAAATCACTCCCCCTATGGATATTCTTTTTCTGAATTCAGTTTGATTCCCGATCAAGCCTCATTAATCACTTGACTTCCGGATCCATTCAAAAATAGAGTCCTGTTGAAGGGCCGTCTAAAATGTTTTTTCGTACGGAAAATCACCGGGAATCAATCCATAAACGCCCCAACTGATATCGATCGTCACACCATGACGCCATTTGCAGATAACCGCTAAAGGAAC
>CAZKYZ010000239.1:0-6132 GCA_964557055.1 uncultured Desulfobacterales bacterium | reverse complement strand
AAACCCGTAGCGGAAAGCGCACCGCCCAGGCCGCTGTTCGTATTGCGGTTGAAATGGCTGAAGAAAAACTGATTTCTAAACAAGAGGCGGTTTTACGTGTCACGCCGGAACAGGTCGATTTCTTTTTACACCCCCAGTTTGAATGTGAAGCAAAAGCCGCCGCCAAAGGGGCCCTGCTAGCCACCGGTCTGAATGTGTCCCCCGGTGCTGCGGTGGGAATCGTTGCCTTTGATGCGGATTTGGCTGAAATGTGGGCCAGAGAAGGCAGCGCTGTCATTATGGTGCGCCCCGAAACCAAACCGGATGATGTGCACGGTATGCTGGCAGCCCAGGGAATTGTGACCAGTCGAAGCGGGCGCACGAGCCATGCCGCACTGGTTGCCCGACAGTTCGGTAAGCCTGCAGTGGTCGGCGTATCAGAGCTGAAGATTGATATCCGCAAGCGCCAAATGGAAGTTAACGATGAGATTATTCATGAGGGCGACTGGATCTCTATAGACGGAACGACCGGAGAAGTATACATCGGGCAAATCGAGACCATGGTGCCCGACATCGTGGATCCCTGGCTGATCAAACTGCTTTCCTGGGCCGACAGCTTTCGCCGCCTTGGTGTCTGGACCAATGCCGACAATCCTGACGATGCGCTCCGCGCAAGAACTTACGGTGCTGAGGGAATCGGATTGTGCCGCACGGAACACATGTTTTTTGAAACCCGGCGGCTGCCGTATCTGCACAAGATGATTATGAGCGACTTGCCGGTCGAGCGGCGTGAAGCCCTGGATGCCTTGCTGCCGTTTCAAAGAGATGATTTCGCCGGTCTGTTTCGGGCAATGGATGGACTCCCGGTAATCACCCGGCTGATTGATCCGCCGCTACATGAATTTTTACCCAATCATATGGCGTTAAACCAGGATCTCACCGATCTTAAAATCCGTCTCCAGCATGCCGATACCCTTGAAAAAGTCGATACCCTGTTACAACAGATCAAAGATAAAACACAGATTTTAAAAAGAGTTGAAAACCTGCTGGAGAGCAACCCCATGCTTGGCCTGCGCGGCGTACGCCTGGGAATTGAGATTCCGGAACTGACCACCATGCAGGTACGCGCTATTTTTGAAGCAGCCTGTATGGTCACAAAAGAAGGTGTCTCGGTACATCCAAAAATAATGATACCGCTGACCAGCCACGTCAATGAACTAAAATCCCAACGTGAAATTCTGGAGGTAGAGGCCCAAAAAGTGATGCGTGAACAAGGCGTTGAAATAGATTACAAGTTCGGTACTATGATTGAAATCCCCCGGGCCGCGCTGACCGCCCATCAACTTGCTGAACATGCCCAATTCTTTTCCTTCGGCACCAACGATTTAACTCAGACGACATTTGGTATTTCCAGAGATGACGCGGAAGCAGGGTTCTTGATCAAATATATGCGCATGGGCATTCTACCGGAGAACCCCTTCGCCACCCTCGACCGGGACGGCGTCGGTCAGCTGATGGCGCTTTGCCTGAAAAAAGCCCGTTCCATTAATCCTGATCTGGAATGCGGGATCTGTGGAGAGCACGCCGGTGATCCCAAATCAATTTCATTTTGTCATGAAATCGGTTTGACCTATGTCTCCTGTTCCCCTTACCGGGTACCGGTTGCGCGTCTGTCCGCTGCCCATGCAGCGCTGCTTGATAAACAATAGAAGCCATCTCAAAAACAGGATTTTGGTCTAAGATCGCGGCGGGAGATCCTGCATCAATAACTTTTCGGGGGCAGGCTGTCGTTTTCGTCTATGCCAAATTCAGCTGTTCCTATTTTGTCACACTGCTGAAATTAGCGGCGGCTATCTTTACACAAAGATGGTTCTGTGTTATCCAGACAGATACAAAAACGCTTGGGACCATTGGGAACAGCATGGATCGATGCATACCATCCCTTTTTTTTCACAAAATCGAAGGTATTACCCCTAAATGCTGGACAAAGCCACAAAGATACTGAAGGAAACCTTCGGTTACGACAAATTCATTTCCCTTCAGGCGGAGATCATTAAAAATATCCTCACGGGCAATGATTCCCTGGTAATCATGCCGACCGGCGGTGGAAAATCGATCTGCTACCAGATACCGGCACTGATCTTCAAAAACCTGACGGTGGTGATCTCCCCCCTGATTTCACTGATGAAAGACCAGGTCCAGCAGCTGACCGAATTCGGGGTGGCGGCCGTTTTGCTGAACAGCTCGCTCTCCGGGCCTGAATACCAGGCTAATATTGCAGCGATCCGAAAAAAACAGGCCCGACTCCTGTATTTGGCGCCGGAGACGCTGCTAAAGCCGGAAATTCTGCAATTGCTTGAAACGGTGGCTGTTGATTGTCTGGCCATCGACGAGGCCCACTGCATTTCCGACTGGGGCCATGATTTCAGACCCGAGTACAGAAAGCTGATCGAAGTCCGGCAGCGGTTTCAACAGGCTGTCTGTGTTGCCCTGACCGCCACAGCCACCGAACGGGTGCGGAAGGATATAAAAAAGTCCCTCGGTTTCGGCGACTCACATGAATTTCTGGCCAGCTTCAACCGTGAAAACCTGTTTCTCAGGATCTCTCCCAAAATCAATGCCGGTCGCCAAATTACCGCCTTTTTGAAAAAATACCCGGACCGCTCCGGCATTATTTATTGCGCTACCCGCAGTCAGGTTGATATCCTGGCTGATGATCTCGACGGCAAGGGATTCTCGGTGCTTCCTTATCACGCCGGGCTCGGTGAGGAAGTGCGCAAAAAAAATCAGGACCTGTTTGTAAAGGATGAGGTTCAGATCATCGTGGCTACCATTGCCTTCGGTATGGGGATCAACAAATCAAATGTACGCTTTGTAATTCATCACGATATTCCTCGTAATATCGAAAGCTACTACCAAGAAATCGGACGGGCGGGGCGCGATGGACTTGAGGCGGAATGTCTTTTGTTGTTCAGTTACGGGGACATCTATAAGATAAAACATTTCATCTCCCAAAAAAGTAAGCAGGAACAGCGGGTCGCAAACCTGCAGTTAAACGCCCTTTTGGGGATGATTGAATCCACCGGCTGCCGGCGCTTGCCCCTGCTAGGTTATTTCGGAGAAAACGGTTCCGGGACGTGCGGCATGTGTGACAACTGCACGGAAGAAAAGGCCCCCCCCGCAGACCTGACAGTGGAAGCCCAGAAATTCCTTTCCTGTGTAAAACGGACCGGTGAACGTTTCGGGATGAATCACGTGATTGATGTACTGCGCGGATCGGAAGGCCGGCGGGTGATAAATTTTCGGCACGATCGGTTGTCGACTTATGCAATCGGAAGCGACTATTCCAAAAAGCAGTGGCAATCCATGGGCTGGCAGTTCCTGCACCAGGGCCTTTTAGAGCAGGACATGGAATTCGGGGGGCTGCGCCTGACACAACAGGCGTGGGCTGTTTTCAAGGGGAAATCGAAGGTTTTCGGGCAGCCCGCGGAGAACGCGCCGGCAAAACCGGCCTCCGCAAGAAAGCGGGAGGTCGATTTTGCTTACAGCCATGATCTTTTCGAACAGCTCCGGCAAAAAAGGATGGAGATCGCCCGAAGCCTGAATGTACCCCCGTTTGTCATCTTTGCCGACAAAACCCTGGCTGAAATGGCCGCGGCTTACCCGCGAACAAAAGAAAATCTGCTTGAAATTCATGGTGTGGGCATGGTTAAATATGAAAAGTACGGAGAACGCTTTATCGCTATCATCTCGGAATACTGCCTGCGAAATAACATCGACGCAGCACGGCCGGATGAAACAACGCTGAAGCCCGAATAGAATGTAACCGCCCACACCTATCCATTACATATCCCAACCGGCGGTAATTCCATCAAACTCGTTGACATTACCGGCTTGTTTTCGATAGACTTTTTTGCATCTACAGATGTATGACCCAGGGATGTATCACCATGACCGGGCATAAATTCGAAGACACTCGTTGGACGGAACTGCGCCGCAGGGCTGAACTGCTGGTGGGGCGGCCACCCGCCGGCATCGACCCGCAGGAGAAAGATGAGATCAAGCATCTGATTCACGAAATCCAGGTGAACCAGGCCGCGCTGGAGATGCAGAATGATGAGCTGGCAAAAAATCGTGATGCCATCGATGCAGCCAGGCGCAAATACGAAGGGCTTTATCACCAATATGCCGGCCTGTTCCACTTCGCCCCCATCGGCCACCTGGTTATCGACCGGGACGGGATCATCCATGAAATCAACCTTTCTGCCGCCATCTCACTCGATGCTCCCCGGAGTACGCTCACCGGCTGCTGTATCACCGATTTTATCCATCGGGATGATCAGGATTGCTTCTATTATCAAAAACTGGACTGCCAAAAGAGCCTCGAGAACGCCAGCTTTGAACTGAAAATGAAAAAAGCGGATGGTTCTTTTTTCGATGCCAAATTGCAGATGCAGGCCATTTCCAAACAATACGGTGATGAACCGCAATATATCGTCACGCTGTCGGACATCACCGAACATATGCAGCTCTCTTCCAGTTTCGCGCTGCAGCAAAACTGCCTTGAACTTGCCTCCCGCGCCAACCGCATGGAAGAGTTGTTGGAGGGGTATGTTCAACTGGTAAAAACATATCTGCCATGTGATGCGGTGGGCATCCGCATCCGCGATGATACCGGCAACATTCCCTACGTGGCCTCCGACGGCTTCAGCCGGGAATTCTACGAATCCGAAAGCCGTTTGTCCCTCCACACCGATCCGTGCATGTGCACCAGGGTGATAAAAGGTACGACCGATCCCAGCCTGCCTTTTTTTACGAAAAAAGGGTCTTTTTATATCAACGGAACCAGCCGCTTTTTGGCAACGGTGTCTGCGGAGAATCTGGGTATGACCAGAACTGTGTGCAATAGCCACGAATACGAATCGGTGGCGTTGATCCCCGTTTATATTGACAACACCATTGAAGGGCTGCTCCATGCGGCCGACCGTCGGGAAAACAAATTCCCCCTCCGCGTGGTTGAAACCTTGGAGAATGTCTGTTCGCGCCTGGGTCTGGCGATTCAGCGCTTTCATCTGCAGGAAAAGGTACGTGAATCCGTGGATGCGCTGCATGATCTCTCCCGCCACCTGTTGACGGTTCAAGAAAACGAACAACGGCGCATCGCCATGGAGCTTCACGATGGCTGCGGCCAGGACCTGAATGTGCTGAAACTCCGCCTGAAAGGCATTCAGGGCCGGCTGCCGGCCGATGCAGCCGATCTGATTCAGGAGTGCGATCAACTGCTGACATATTCCGACAAAATCATCAATGACCTTCGCAGCATTGCCCACGGCTTGAAACCGGCAGCATTGGATGCACTGGGGCTCACTGCAGCCACCAGACAGATGATTCGTGAATTTTCAACCTACGCCAAGGTTCAGGTGAAAACAAAGATAGATTTGTTTAACCAGGTTACGGACCCAATGACCCAGGTATGTCTGTTCCGCATCTTCCAGGAATCACTGACCAATATCCACAAGCATGCCCGGGCCACCCGGGTGGTGGTGGCAGCAAGCCGTGAAAAAGACACCATTCGTATCCGCATCGAAGACAACGGCATTGGTTTTGATGCCGGAAAACAATTGGACCGGAGCAATGGTCGCAGAGGAATGGGGCTGTCTGCCCTGGCACTTCGCTGCCGCATGATCAATGCGGACCTGTCCATCGACAGTGAGGCGGATAAGGGCACCCGGCTGACCATCCGCCTGCCCTGCCCGAACCCGAAAGCCCTCCGATGAAAGCGTACACCATAATCCTGGCAGACGACCATGCGATGATGCGCGAAGGAATTAAAAAACTGATTGATGCGGTGCCTGGGCTTGCCGTAATCGGTGAGGCCGAAGACGGCCTTAAACTTATGAAACTGCTGAATAAAACGGTTCCTGCCATGGTCATTCTGGATATTTCCATGCCCGGGTTGCGGGGCATCGAAGCGGCCCGTGAAATTCATTCTCTGTACCCCGACGTCCATGTGCTTATTCTGAGCATGCACAAAAGCGAAGAATTTCTCTCCATGGCATTGGCAGCTGGAGCCAAAGGCTACCTGCTGAAGGAGGATTCGGGGGATGAACTGGTCCAGGGTATCGAACAGATCCGCAAAGGGGAAACCTACCT
>CAZKYZ010000238.1:0-6137 GCA_964557055.1 uncultured Desulfobacterales bacterium | reverse complement strand
CGTAAAATGCACCATTCCGGCCAAAGTCAGCGACGAGAACAGGCTTTACGGTTCCATTACCGTAAGGGATATCCTGGACGCGTTGGAAAAGCAGGACATCAAAATCGAAAAACGGATGGTACTGCTCACGGAAGCCATAAAAACCGTCGGTACGTTTACTGTACCCATCCGGATCTACAAGCAAGTCGAACCCGAAATCATCGTCGAAATCGTTCCGGCATAACGTATTTCCCCGGACGGCAGGCGGGTTCCTGGGTCAGATCGACCGCGGCAGCCGAACCGGATCCCTGCGACGGGTTCGTCTTTCGGCCGACAACTTGCACCGACAGACAAGAGGCGCCGCAAACGGCTCATCGGCCGGACGCCTAACGCAATACGCTGCAGCCCGGTGAACGGCTGCCCGAATCGCCGAGACATTACCCTTCAGGATCACGATCATGCCTGACAGACCGAAACAGATGGAAAAGGATACCCGGATCTACACGCTTCCACCCCAGAGCCTGGAAGCGGAGGACTCCATCCTGAGCGCCATCCTGATCGACAACGATGTCCTGCTCGACATCGTTGAAATTTTGTCGCCCTCCGATTTCTACAAATCCGCCCATCAGAAAATCTTCCAGGCCATCACGGAGCTCTTCTCGATCAGTGAACCCGTCGACCTGGTCACGTTAACCAACAAGCTTCGCGAAAAAAACCACCTGGAATCGTGTGGAGGAGCCGCCTATCTGGCGCACCTTCTGGATGCGGTGCCGGTGGCTGTAAATGCCAAAAATTATGCCAGAATCATCCACGACAAAGCCAATTTGCGGCGCCTCATCGACAAAGCCAATCAGATCATCAAACGTTGTTTTGAAGACCGCGGCGAGGTCGAACAGGTTATCGACTTCGCCGAAAGTGCTGTGTTCGAAATCGCGGAAAACAGGGCCAAAAAATCTTTTTTCGCCCTTCGCGATATCATTGAAAGCAATATCGATGTACTCGAAAAACGGCAGGGAAGCAAATCGCTGATTACGGGTGTACCCACCGGTTACAAACTTCTGGACAACATGACCTCCGGCCTGCAGCCGTCCGACCTGATTATCCTTGCGGCCCGGCCGAGTATGGGCAAAACGGCGCTGGCCTTGAACATTGCCCGCAACGTCGCCGTGAAGGCCAATACCCCTGTGGCCTTCTTCTCCCTTGAAATGTCCAAAGAACAACTTTCCATGCGTATACTGTGTTCCGAGGCGCGTATCGATTCAAGCCGATTACGGGGTGGCTTCTTCACGCGCGATGACTGGGTGAACCTGACTGATGCCGCCAGCCTGCTTTCCAATGCTCCCATTTTCATTGACGATTCGGCAGATATTTCCGTCATGGAAATTCGGGCCAAAGCCAGAAGGCTTAAAATGGATGCCGGACTGGGAATGGTCGTTATCGACTACCTTCAACTGATGCGGGGAAGCGTCCATACGGAACGGCGGGATCTGGAAATTTCCGAGATTTCAAGGTCCTTAAAAGGCCTGGCCAAAGAGCTTGACATTCCTGTCGTGGCGCTGTCCCAGCTGAACCGCATGCTTGAACAGCGCAGCGACAAACGCCCGCAACTGTCTGATCTGCGCGAGTCTGGGGCATTGGAACAGGATGCCGATGTGGTCGCCTTCATCTATCGGGATGAGGTTTACAACAAAGATGAAAACAACCCCAATAGAGGGAAAGCGGAGCTCATTGTCGCCAAACAGCGCAACGGCCCCATCGGGGTTGTCCCCCTGCAGTTCGAAAAAACGATCACACAGTTTCGATCATTGGCTCCTGAAATGGATACTGCCAGGCACGAATGAAAAAACGCCTGTATGGAAATACGACCGGCTTGAAACCTGGCTTGCTCCAGCGTCTGGAAAAAATCTACCGCCGACGAATCCCGCCTGATTTTCTGATTGCACCGGAATTGGCACGCGAGATGGCGAACCTGTCCATGGAAACAAGACGCCAGATCGGCATCCTTATCGACCGGCAAGGCAATATTCCATATGTCCTTGTGGGCGACCGCAAAAAAATCGTCATACCGGACCTCAGTGACTACCGAACGTTCCCTGGAAGGCTGCGGGGATTGCGCTGTGTGCACACCCATTTGGGATCATCCCCTTTGACCAACGATGATTTGACCGACCTGGCGCTACTGCGCCTTGACCTGATGGCAGCCGTCACGGTTGACCAGTCGGGTCTGCCGGATACGGTCTACATCAGTTATATCCTTCCAAATTCAGAGCAGGACAAACCCATCCAGATACTACCGCCGGTTCAACCCGGAGAATTGAATATCGACTGCCTGAACCTGATCCATTCCCTCGAAAATGAACTGGCCGGCATTCGCGCCCTTTACAAAGCCGGCGGCAAAAAAGAGCGGGCGCTCCTGGTGAGCGTAACGACAGCCCCCAGACGCGTTGCCCTGCGTTCACTGGATGAGCTGAAAGAATTGGCGCGTTCCGGCGGTATCGATGTGGTGGACAGCATCCTGCAAAACCGGAAACAGCTGGACACCCGAATATTGATGGGAAGCGGAAGGCTGCAGGAACTTACCATTACGGCCATGATGAAAGGCATCACGCTGATCGTCTTTGATCAGGAACTGAACGCATCCCAGATTCGTTCCATCACCGATCGCATCGATTTGAAGGTGATCGACAGAACACAGCTTATTCTGGATATTTTCGCCCAGCGGGCGCGAACCAGAGAAGGTAAGCTGCAGGTGGAAATGGCCCAGTTGAAATATCTGCTCCCCCGCCTGGTAACCCGAAATACAGCCATGTCCCGTCTGACGGGAGGAATCGGCGGGAGGGGCCCGGGGGAAACAAAGCTGGAAATCAACCGTAGAAACGCCCGAAAAATCATTTCCCGCCTGGAAGCATCCCTTCAAAAAGTCAGCTGCCAACGAAAACAGCAGCGATCGAAACGGAACCGTAAGGGAATACCTGTCGTTTCCATTGTCGGATACACCAATGCCGGCAAATCAACCCTGCTCAACACCCTCACAAAAAGTTTCGTTCAAGCTGAAAATCGTCTCTTTGCGACCCTTGATCCTTCCAGTCGAAGGTTGCGCTTTCCCAAAGAAACAGAGGTCATCATTACCGATACGGTCGGATTTATCCGCAATCTGCCCCAGGATCTGATGGCAGCCTTTCGAGCAACACTCGAAGAGCTGGAAGATGCGGATCTGCTTCTGCATATTATCGACATCAGCAATCCCCGCTACCTGGATCAGGTTAAATCGGTGGAAAACATCCTGTCACAGCTCAACCTGGAACGGATTCCTTCAATCCGCGTTCTCAATAAAATCGACCGCCTCGACAACGAGGCAGTCGCGGCCATGGCGGCTTCCCTGGGAGGCGTTCCAATTTGCGCGCAGAAAAGCCACACCCTCGTTGGGCTGCTCGAATCAGTGGAAGCAAAAATCCTGTCAATCCATCATCAGCGATGATAAATCAGTTGACATTCAAATCAAATTAACGCTAAAGGTCGTAACCGATGGACTTGAACCTGATAAGAAAAGCCGGGGTTGCTGCAGCGTTTCAAGGGGCTCAAAAACTGGCGTCCATGTTTGGCAAACCCCACAGCGTTCGAAAAAAAGGGGCCATTGATCTGGTGACGGAAGCCGATCTGGCTTCTGAACAGATCATCATTAAAACGCTTCACAGCCGGTTCCCGGAACATTCGATTCTGTCCGAAGAAAGTGGTTGGAATGCGGGTTCAGATGAACACTGCTGGATCATTGATCCTCTTGACGGCACGACCAATTATGCCAATGGACTCGCATTGTATTCCGTTTCTATCGCGTTTGCGATTGGAAAACGTACCGTATTCGGAATTGTGCTGAACCCGGAAACCCAGGAAATGTTTACGGCTGTTGAAGGCCGGGGTGCCTTTCTGAACAGCCGTTCAATTTGCGTTTCAAAAAAGGAAACCGTTTCGGAAAGCCTTTTGGTAACCGGTTTTCCATACGATCTGCAAAACGATTTCGACGGTATCATGAGACGATTAAGCAATTGTGTCCGCAGTTCCAGAGGGGTTCGCAGGCTTGGTTCAGCCGCCCTTGACCTTTGTTTTGTCGCTTGTGGACGCTTTGAAGGTTTCTGGGAACAGTATCTGCATCCCTGGGATATGGCTGCTGGGGCTTTAATTGCCGCGGAAGCGGGAGCCACCATAACGGATTTCTCAAACGCTGAATTTTCACTGGAAAATTCGGAAATCCTTGTTACCAATGGTAGCATTCACAAAGAGATGCTATCTCTTATGGAGTAATAATGAATATAACCACACAATATAACCATGCCGACAACATCAGCTTCGATAACCACATCGGATGCTTTGGCGAATTCAATCTTTCAGATGCGGTATGCCGGCACAGGTGTGTCTTAAGCCTGCGTTGTGCCATAGAAACGGAACAAAATATCCGTTTTGAAATGCTTGAAGATTTCATTGCGCCCTATGGAGTACCGATAACCTTCCAGTAACGCCCAAGCGCTTTCAAAAACCAATCCTGCCGGCGAAACGTCCCATGGCCGGCCCCTCCGCCGTTCTGCTTCCGGCAGACATGCGCCCTAAACGTTGAATGAGCCGTTTAGTAGTCGCCCTGCTCAAGTTTTTTCTGCAGGTATCCGACCTGTTCTCCGATAGGCCCTTTCGTACGAATCTCTTTTTCAATGGCCCCGATGGCATACATTGCCGTTGCATGATAACGGTTGAAGCTTTTGCCAATATTCTGCAAGGGCTGATCCGTGTATTTTCGGGAAAGATACATCGCCACCTGTCTTGGTTGAACAATATGTTTTTTGCGTGATTTTGAAACCAGGTCCTGGATGCTGACCTTATAGTTGCGGCAGATCAGCTTTTTGATAAGATCTATGGTGATCGTTTTGCTTTTGCAAACGATGTCTGTGACGACACTTTTGGCCAAGTCCAGATCGATGGGGATCCCCAAAAGTGAAGATTTGGCCGTTACACCGATCAGGCCGCTTTCCAGTTGCCGAACATCCGTGGTCAGTTCGCCTGCCAGGTAATGGATCACTTCATCCGGAACAGATGCTCCGTTGCCTACTGCTTTTTGCTTCAGAATCCGGACTCTCATCCTGAAATTGGGCGGATCAATTTTGGAAATCAGGCCGCAAGACAGACGCGAACACAGCTTCGCATCGATCTTGGGAATATCGCCGGGCAGGTAACAACTTGAAAAAATGATTTTCTTTTCGGCTTCCAGCAGGGAGTCCAGCGTCATTGCAAGCTCTACCTGCGTTCGATTTTTACCGGTGAGGTAATGGACATCTTCCAGCAGAAGGACATCGCACTGTTTCCGATACCTGTCCTTGAATTTTTCCAGGGTGTTCGATCGAAAAGCATTTACCATCTCATTGGAAAAGTCCTCGGCAGTGACATAATAGACACGCTCTGAGGGATATTCTGACATGATGTGATGCCCCACAGCCTGGGAAAGATGGCTCTTCCCCATACCTGTCTGGGAAATCAAAAAAAGCGAATTATGTGCGGAAGATTTTCGAGACGCCAGCGAGAGTGAAGCCGAATATGCGAAATCATTATTGCCGCCGACAACAAACTGATCGAAAGTAAAATCACGCCGCAAAAACCGTCCGCTGTGTGAACGAAGCGACAGATTGGGAAGTTTGAGCTGACAGCCTTTACCGGCCGTCACGGCTGAATTACCGTTGGGCTTTGCAATTTCATAGGATATTTGGCAGGGATTCCCGAGCTGCTTCTGAAATTCTTGCTGTATCAAATCGGCAAAATGGTCGACAATCCGCTTTTTTGAAAAGAAATTGGGACAGCCGAGTATGATTTCTCCCTGGTTTTTGCAAGTTACCGACAAAGGTTCAATCCACATTCTGTAACTGTGAGATGGTATTTGTCCTTTTAACGCATTTTTAACATCAGACCAATGAACATCATTCATATGAAAAACCAAAATATCTATTTAATAGGTAAACGCTATTCAGTTGGAAGGGACAAAATCAACTGATGGGGAAATATTTACAAACTAAATCAAACGGTTTCAGGGAAATATCCAAGATTATTTTGGAATACCGTCGAACGACTCGACTGTTTTCTACGAAAAGCCGACCGGGAAGTCAAACCCCAAATATCCGGTT
>CAZKYZ010000237.1:0-6144 GCA_964557055.1 uncultured Desulfobacterales bacterium | reverse complement strand
TGATCCCCGAAAAAAAATCCGGTGAATCCCGTTGATCCTGTCAAACAAAGAAAAGATTTTGCTGACAGTCTACAGCCTACCGGCTAAAAGGCTAATTTTCTCGCAGAGGGCTGGAGCGGATAAATCAATAAACGTTTGCCTGCGTAACTATCAACGTCTCCAAATTTTACAAATCACTCAATTAACAAATCAACGAATTAACCCGTTCTATATTGTGAATTTAGAATTTAGAAAATAAGGGCAAAAGCTGTTCTCTCCCAGAGGCGCAGGGGCGCAGAGAGGGTCCTTAAATCCGAAACATGCAACAAATTAAAATTCAAATAATCCAACGTTTGAAAAAAACCTGGCCCGACACCGGCATCGGGTATTCCGCCGGTCCCGGGCCACAGTTTGTTTACCGCTGCCTCTTTTACGGTCTTGCCACCGGTATCGGGGTCAGAAAGCGACCGCAAACGGCCGCTCCGACCGCCCGTTTGGAATGATTGTCATTAAAGGGAATACTGGTGTCGGCCAGAAAATAAAGCGCGGCACACAGGCCGCCTTTCCCGGAGACCATGTTCACCGAGTAATGTTTATTGTATTCGAAGCCGGACAGGCTGCCCACAACCTGCCAGGGGGCAATTGCGGTCATTTTAACCGACACCTGGTTGCTGCCGGCTTTCACTTGCATAAAACCGGTGGAGCAGCCGTCGAAGCATTCTCCGAGGTGCTCGGAAAAAATCTTATCGTCGACCTTGACCTGGAAAATGGCGACACCGGAATTGTTAACCACCTGTGTCTCCGGCGGGCGTTTTTCATCCCTCGTCCCTGAACCGCCACCCAACATCGCGCAGCGTTTGCCCACCTGGGCCGCGTCTGTACCGTACAGGCCGCCTTGCGCATCGCACTCCTTCTTGGTGGCTGCAGCCACTTCGCCTTTTACGCAGCACCAGCCCGTTATTACTGTCGGTGTCAACTGGTTTGAAATGGTCTTTGTCGCTTTTTGCGGGGCGTTTTTTTCCTGTTTCTCGGCCGCCGGGGCTGACAAAATATTGTTGGATACCAAAAGAAAAAAACAGGCTGCCAGTGTGAATATAATGGTTCTGGAAAATTTCATGGATGACCTCCTTTCCGGTGGTGTGATTGTCTGATGTCCATTTTTGCAATTTCACATCATAAGGCCATGATTATCTCCCTGCAGCGGTGCGGCCTTTACAGGATAAGTTGTCAACAACAGGTAAAAGGTTCATTTCCAGCCGGAATAAAGCCATTTTCAGGTTCAAATCCAATTTGTTCTTAACCCCAGAGATCACAATGGCTATTTCTCTTTCAACGCCCGGTAATAGCTGTCAATCGTATACACGGCCGCCAGGGGGTTGTGTCCCAGGAGGCGGTCCTTGGCCGCCAGCACCGTGCAGGGCGCCTTTGCATATTGAAGAAACAGGGAGTCGTGCCCTACGCAAAGCCCCACCATGACATTGAACTCTGTTTTTTCCTCATTGAGCACAAAGGCCTGGGCGATGGGGTTGCAGAGTGGTTCCGGGCAGCCGATGCGGATCTTCTCTTCCGGCCGGATGCCGATCTCTTCCTTGTCGTTGCGCCCCAGTTTGCAGCAGGCGGATACGATGGTAAAACCGGCATCGGAAAATATTTTTTCCACAACCCGGGCTTCCTTGCGCAGCCCGATGCAGAAAGCCAAACCAAGTTTTTTGTATTTCATCCGCCTTGCGAACTCGATGGTTTCCTCGATACGCGGCTTGATGGGCCGCACGGCTCCGTACCCGCCCTCCCGGTTACCGTAGCCCTCCCCTTCCTGAACTGAGGCATTGCGGGCAAACGCCTGCACTTCCGGTCGTTTCATCTCCAGCATGGCCGCCGCAATGACGCTTTTTGAATGTTTGGTGGGGCAAAACTCCGGAAAGCGGCCGTCTTCTTTCTGGCAGAGGCGCTCGGCAACGTCGATACCGCAGCGGGCGCATTGGGAAAAGTTTGAAGACATATCGGGAATCCTCCTTTCAGATAATCATTGGTAGGCAAAATCGATTATTTGTTACCGAGCTTTCCAAACAACTCCTCGGCGGTTCGTACCCACCGCCGGAATACATCCGCGTTCCATGTTTCCGGGTAGCTGCGGTAATGCCGAAAAATCTTTTTGCCCATGCCGGTGGCTTTGTTGAGCAGCATCAGAAGTCCTGGCCGGGAAATTCCCCGCACAAGCGTTTTAAGGCTGGTAACCAGATCCGGCTGGTAAAAAATGCCGTTGATGGAAGGCGTCAGCATTTCTCCACTCAAAATGTCCCGCTGCATCAAAAACGTCAGGTCTTCGTGGCTGAGGGACTGCAGAACCTCCTTGAGGCCTGCCAGGGCGGCGAAGTGGTCGCCCCGCCCGGGTCCGCAAAACCAGCGCTTGTTGTAGGACCAGAGATTGCCGATACCGGCATCCCCCGCCTGCAACGCTTCTGCGATCACCCCGGCGGCCAGCATGGCGCCTGTCATGGCTCCGCCCACGCCGCAGCCGGTGGTGGGAATCACCTGGCCGGCCGCATCACCCACCGCTACAAACCCTGATGCTGTCATGGTATACGGTGACCGGCTCACCAGAACCGTACCCCCGCCGCCCCTCAGTTTCTCGCCGGTGATGGAAGGTCGCTGGCGGATCATCTCCTCCACGATATCGCGGGGATCGATGCTGTCCGGCGATTTGCGCACCCCGCCGCCCACATCGATGCTGTCCGGGTGGTGCCGGTGGGTCCAGAAGTACCCCGTATAGGCCCCGTAGCGATAGTGATCGATGAGATTGTCGTTTGCTGTTTTACCGGTATCCAGTCGCCGCACCGTACGGTAAACCGTGGCCAGATCGCCTTTTTCAAATACCCGGTTGATGGAAAACGCACCGGAAAGACCGGTCCGCAGAAGCGAGCGGTACCCGCTGGCATCCACGCTGACATCCGCCCGGATCTCCAGCGCCTGCCCCTTCTCCAGGTCGGCCACCCGCAGCCCTTCCACCCGTATCTCTTCAAGCGGCGTATCCACCGTTCCCAGGAGCCCCTCGACACGATGCCGGTAGAAAATCCGTGCACCGGCAGTCACGGCCTGCTCCCGCAGCATGCGGTTGAGCTGCATCCGGTCCGTGGTGATGTAACGAAAATCAACGTCCGTGCGAGTCTTGCCGGAAAGGTCCGGCGTCCAGATCTCCAGATGCGAAACAGCATGGGGTTCGAACAGGTTGTCGTCGAACTCATCCTTTTTCACCAGGGTTCCCCGATAGCACCCCTCTTCCAGAACCGGCAGTTCGAATCCCGCCTCGCTCAGAGCGCTTTTTTCCACCGCGTCCGACCAGTTGTGACCCAGCTCTTCCGCCCCCCCGGCCTCGTAAACAGCCACGCGAACGCCTTGTCGGGCCAGGTCCCGGGCCAGCAGGGTTCCTCCCGGTCCGGCTCCGGCGATCACTACCTGAAATTTATTTTGCATGGGTATCCTCTTCAGACATGGTGTCCCGAATGTATCTTACATTCCGGAAATATTCATAAAATATATGAATAAAACAGGCATAGCAGAATATGGATATCAAGTAAATGAGTCGCCGGAGAATTTTTACCAGCGCATACAGTTATCGTTTTTGCCGGTCGTCTGCCCGGGGAGGCAACACCATTGCCATACCGACGAAAAAAGCGATGATCAGTAGAATGTATATCGATGACACTGCTCCTGTCCTCCTTTCCGGGAACTGAACCTGCGGGGATGCTGTCCATTGGTGTCCGGATGAGAAGGAATGGTTCAAAACCAAAAGAGATGGCAGGGGTTCAGGGTTCAGGGTTCAGGGTTCAGGGAAAACAGGGGCTACTGCAACACCAATTCATATGGGGGAAGGTTTTAAATCGGAGTTCACCGAATTGACGTATACTCGATTTCCAAGTCAAAGCTAAAAACCATCTTCAACAGCGTCGGGATGTTATCATAAAAAACAAGACGTGTTTTCTAATTATGCCGGATGCCCGAATCGAAACCCGGCCCTCACCGGGTAATGATCGGATGGAAAACGGCCGTCAAAAGAATCGGTGATGATTTTTCGGTTGGTCGGGGCCAGATCGCCGCGATACAGAATCCAGTCGATGTGGTAGCCGGTATCCTTTCCGGTGAATTCATGAAACGTCGATGTGTAGTGGTTTTCAAACACCTCCGAAAAACCGGCCGCAGTGAACACGGTATAGGCGCTGCTTCCCGGCTTGGCGTTGAAATCCCCGGTAATGATAACCGGCGCGTTCTGCGGAAAATCTTCCAGGAACCCAAGCAGGAGTTCGGCGCTGCGCTGCTGAATCGGTTCATCGAAATCGAAATGGGCATTGGCCATGATGAGCTGCCGGCCATTCCACTCAAACAGGCCGATCACGCATTGCCGGGGCCACTTGCTCCCCGGCAGGCGTGATTCCACTTCCGGTGTTTCACTCAGGAAACGGTGCTTGTGCCGAAGGCATTTCCAATCCTTGCGGTAATAGATCGGATCGCTCTGCCACCGTTCAATAGATTTGTTGTGCCAGCCAAAGAAATGATGGCCTTCCAAAATGGACGACAGGAATTCCGTCTGAAAGTGATTGGATTCCTGGAACCCGATGAGGTCGGCCGGATATCGCCGCAGCAGCTGTTCCATCAGGTGCTTTCGATGCGACCATCTGTTGTCGCCGTCATCGGCCAGGCCGAAACGGAGATTGACTGTCATCACGGTTATGTCGGCTGGTTTTGGCATTATGCTATTCACTCGGCATCCAAATTATGCAATTCATCTTTACTTTTTGGGGATAGGCCTTAACCTGTCACTAAAAATTGGGCAAAAAATTACAATGCAGTGACAATTATACCGGCAATAGCTATTATCATTCCAAGCCCCTGAAGTTTCGTTACGCTATCTTTTAAAAAAATGATGGCCATTGTTATGGTCACTATCGATAAGGCCGAAGCTATCGGTGTAATCAATATTGCATCTCCAATCGTTAATCCGTAATTAACGATTGCGACTGCACCAGTTTCGATAACACCCATTAATACAAGCATATATTTTGTTTTTGTGGCCGCTTTCGTTACGTCAAGCTGTCGTTTTGCGAAAATGGCGAAAAGCAACAGGAACAGAATAATCCCCAATTTCACAAATAAGGTTGTCAATAGCCACCCAATCTCTTCAGATATTACCTCGCTAATGTTCCAGAAGACACCAAAGAAAAAAGCACCTAAAACTGTTTCTTTCCCACCTAAAAAAAGTTGGAATCTTTGATTTCGAATACCGCTCCAATTTAGAGATGCCAAAGAAACGCCAGAAATAATCAATAAGACGCCTGAGGACTGTATTGCAGAAAGCCGCTGGCCCATAAAGATAAAAGCAAACAGCATTGTAAATACAGCCCATAGATTCATGGTCACGGCAACAACCGATACTTTGCCTATCTCAAACCCCTTAAAAAAAAACAAATATCCGGCAGAATAAAAAACTGCTGCGATTGGGAGCAAAACGATTACCAGAATAGGGACATTAAGGCTTACTGTAAAAACGTATATGAGCAGAAGGGAAAATATTAGGCCAGCCAGTTGTGACCAAAAAAAAGATTGAAAAGGTCCTATCTGTTTGGCATAAACGCCTCCTAGAAAATCGTATATTCCCCATCCGAACATACCTCCAATTCCAGATAATATGCTTAAGATGGCTGTGCTCATGGGTAGCGTTGACCTTCCTCTTGATAATTTTGATCAATTTTTTCCATAATAAAATATGTTTTACTTGAATTCAATACTTACCAGAATTCAGAGAAATTCATGTTACCAAAAAAATACGGATTGTAATATCCGATTTCATACTGTGCCCTTCGCATTCACGGAGATATATTGCCGACGGAGACGACATCGGCACAGTTGCCGAAGCGATGCACAGTACACACCATCCGCCAATACCGAGACAATACAGAACCATCTGCCCATGTTCGTTTTCGTTCCTATTTCTATCGTTTACCAGATAATGAATTTTATTCATTTATCGATACACCACAGTCTTGAACAACAACGTCAACTTGTTCAATTAACTATTTTTATTATATATACAATAATTTTATTTTAAGCAGCCACACCAGCTGCCCGAAAATTTTCCGCAAGGTTACTGATGACCATATAATGTTCGTTTAA
>CAZKYZ010000236.1:0-6157 GCA_964557055.1 uncultured Desulfobacterales bacterium | reverse complement strand
ACCTTCTGACCTCCGATAAAAAACGGTTTCTGAGCGAAAAAAAAGAGATTGCCGCAAACTCACAATTGGCACTGGGCGGTGTCACCTACGGATGGATCGCAGCCGCGCTCCGATCGGTCGACACCTTGTTGCGGCCGGGGTATGCCGAAAAAATAAAGATACCCGTTCTGCTGGTAATGGCAGGTAGAGACATGGTTGTCTCCAGAACGGCGCAAAAACGGATTAGTGAAAGACTGCCGGATTGTCGGCTGGTTACCATTTCCAGTGCCCGGCACGAAATTCTGATGGAACGGGACGATTTGCAGAAGGTGTTCTGGGATGCTTTCGACCGATTTATGGCCGAAGACAACAAGCGCGAGGGCCATATCTGAAACCTGCCGGAAAAGGGGCGCAGTAATTTTCAAACTTCCCTCATCAGGCTACCTGAAAAACCGGCCCAAAGGAATAGCATGCGGTTTTTGTATACTGGGGTTTTAGGCAGTCCGCCAAGTACCTTGCAGGGACCCGGGGTTTTCGTACTGCTAGTAGGTATGTTCTTCAGCCGGGAATTTGCCGGATTGAACGTCTTCCACATAGCAGCGAATGGCTGATTTTGCCGATTCTCCCAAAGTTGCATACTGCTTTACGAATTTGGGAATGTGACGTTCGTTGAGTCCCAAAAGGTCATGCAGCACCAGAATTTGTCCGTCACAGCCCTGTCCCGCACCGATCCCGATAGTGGGAATGCGAAGCGCCCGGGTGACCTTGGTGGAGATCTCGGCCGGTATTCCTTCCAGAACAACGGAGAACGCTCCGGCTTCTTCCACCTGGCGTGCGTCCGCCATGAGCCGATCCTCATCGCGCTGAATCTTGAACCCACCCATCTGATGAAACGATTGGGGCGTAAGGCCGATATGCGCCTGTACCGGTATTCCGGCAGCGGTGATTTCCCTGATGAGGTGGCCGACGGATGCGCCGCCTTCCAGTTTTACGGCTGCAGCACCGGCTTCTTTCAGAAAGCGCCCGGCATTGCGAACGGCATCCGCGACGCCGGCCTGATAAGACATGAACGGCATGTCACCCACGACTATGGCGCGGTTGGTGCCCCTGGATACAATTCGGGTATGGTAGATCATTTCATCCATGGTGACCGGAAGGGTGCTCGATTCGCCCTGCACCACCATCCCCAGTGAATCTCCCACAAGGATTATGTCCACACCGGATTCATCCACCAGCCTCGCGAACGGGTAGTCGTAGGCGGTCAGGGCAACAATTTTCTGACCATTTTTCTTCATGTCCAACAAGGTGGTTACCGTAATTCTGGATGCCATTTCGCCCCCATTCCGAAGGATTGCTATTCTCCTGATATTGTCTGCCCTCATGTATAATTTGCCCCGGATTGTGTCAAGCGGTAATTGGGGATAAGCACCAGCCTTCCGTTACCCTTCAAGCAAACCCGGCAGCCAGAGAGACAGCGGCGGAAGGAAGGTGATGCAGATCAGGTCCAGAATAAGGACCAGCAGAAATGGTATGATGCGACGGCTGACGGCTCCCAGGCCGTCTCCTGAGATCGCTCCAGATACGATCAGGCAGATGCCCATGGGGGGGGTGACCATGCCGATGGCAAGGTTCGTGATGACGATGACCCCGAGCTGGATAAGGTCAAATACCCAGCATCGGCGTAATTACGGGCACAAGCAGGATCAGGGCGGCGGTCGTTTCCACTGAACAAACAGTTCAGCGTGATTTTTACGTCCAGAAATCATTTCAATTGTCTGGCTTATGCACCAAGAAGCAGAAATTGTCAAACATTCCTGTTGACTTTAAAACTGGTGCTGGGATAAACAAAAAAGTTTACAGATAAACGGAACCAGACAGGCAAGTGTGAGAAAAAATAAAGATGATTCAATTAATTAAAGGCTTCAAGGATATCCTGCCGGAGGAGATCGAATGCTGGCAGCGGATTGAAAAAACGGCGACAGACATTTTTGCCGATTTCGGTTTCCGCGAGATCCGAATACCGATTCTGGAAAAGACAGAGTTGTTCGCCAGAAGCATCGGCGAAAATACGGATATTGTCGAGAAGGAGATGTACACCTTTTCGGATCGCAAAGGGGACAAACTGACCCTTCGCCCGGAAGCTACCGCTTCCATCGTACGTTCGTACATCCAGCACAAAATGTACGCCAAAGACCAGGTCCAGAAAGTGTATACCATCGGGCCGATGTTTCGTCGGGAAAAGCCACAGAAAGCCCGCTATCGCCAGTTCTATCAGATCGACGCCGAGGTTTTCGGAATTGAATCACCGTACATAGATGCGCAGCTGATCGTTATGCTGACATTGTTGTGCAACCGTCTGGGCGCAACGGACGTAAAAGCACACATCAACTCTCTGGGGTGTCCACAGTGCCGGCCCGGTTACCATGAGGTGCTGGCAAGCCTGCTGTCGGAAAAAGAAGCACTGCTTTGCACCGACTGCCGCAGACGGCGGGAACGGAACCCGTTGCGGGTTTTGGATTGCAAGGTCCCTTCCTGCCGTGAAGCCTTGCAGAGCGCACCGGCCATTCTGGATCATCTCTGTGATGACTGCCGGCTGCATTTTGATATGGTAAAGGCGTCGTTGTCCGCCATGAGCATTCCTTTTGTTGAAGACAGGAATCTGGTTCGTGGGCTGGACTACTACAACAGAACCGCTTTTGAAATCCAGACCAGTTTGCTGGGGGCCCAGAGTGCCGTGGCCGGTGGCGGCCGCTATGATGGGCTGGTGAAGATGCTGGGAGGACCGGATCTTCCGGCTATCGGATTCGCTGTTGGATTGGACCGATTGGCGGAAATTGTTTCCGCCGGCGCGCCGCCGGAAGTCGTCGCCCCGCAGCTTTACATGGTTGCTCTTGGAGAAGAGAGTGAGCGTGCTGCTTTTGAATGGAGTGCCCGGCTCAGTGGCATGGGGGTTCGCACCGAAATTGATTTTTCCGGGAAAAGTCTGAAAAGCCAGATGAAACGGGCGGGACGCATGAAGGCTTCCCGTGTTCTGATTGTGGGGGAAGACGAGTTGAAGGAAAAGGCTGTAATCATAAGAGACATGGCTACCCGCGAGCAGAAATCGGTGCCCATCAAGGGGCTTGTGGAAAGCGTTGCCGGAATGCTATCGTCACGATCGTGATGTGGTTCAGGCGACCGCCTGAAATTGCAAACACCCGTTCGGGGCGAGCCCTAAACGATAAAAAAAGGAGTACTTCCGTTGTCAGATAAACTAGGAAAGATGAGAAGGACGCACGGTTGCTGTGAGCTTGACAGGGAAGATATCGGCCGGGAAGTCGTGTTGATGGGATGGGTTCAGAGACGCCGTGATCACGGCGGCGTTATATTCATCGATCTGCGGGATCGGGACGGGCTGACCCAGGTGGTGTTCAATCCGGAGGAAAACCGGGAGGTTCACGCAAAAGCGCATTCTCTTCGCAATGAATACGTTATCGGCGTGCGGGGACGTGTTGACCAGCGCCCTGACGGGATGAAAAACCCGTCTTTGAAGACCGGGGAAATTGAAGTCGGTGTTTCCGAACTGAAAATCTTCAACCAGGCGGAAACACCACCCTTTATGATAGAAGACAATATTGAGGTGTCTGAGACAATCCGATTGAAAAACCGTCATATTGACCTGAGACGCCCACATCTTCAGCAAAACATCATTCTGCGCCACAAAGCGTCTGCTGCCGTACGTAATTACCTTAACGGCCAGGGGTTTCTTGAGATTGAAACGCCGGTGCTGACGAAAAGCACCCCGGAAGGTGCGCGGGATTACCTGGTACCCAGCCGGGTGAACCCGGGATTGTTTTACGCCCTGCCGCAGTCCCCCCAACTTTTCAAACAGCTGTTGATGATTTCCGGCATGGACCGTTATTATCAAATCGTGAAATGCTTCCGGGACGAGGACCTGCGGGCAGACCGCCAGCCTGAATTTACCCAGATCGATATGGAAATGTCCTTTGTGGATGAGGAAGATATCATGGCTCAGGCCGAAGGTATGATCCAGACCCTGTTCCAGGAAACACTGGGCCAGACGGTCGAACTCCCTTTGCGGCGTCTGACCTATGACGAATCCGTAGATCGTTTCGGGTTGGACAAACCCGATATCCGCTTCGGCCTCGAATTGAAGGATATCTCGGATATTGTTGTCGGTTCCGGTTTCAAGGTGTTTGCCAATGCCGTTAAAAAAGGTGGTGTCGTAAAAGTGCTTAATGCCAAGGGCTGTATGGGTATGTCCCGCAAAGATATCGATGATCTCACTGAATTTACCGCTGTATACCGGGCCAAAGGACTGGCCTGGGTAAAGGTTCGGGAGGACGGCTGGCAGTCGCCCATTGCCAAATTTTTCTCGGATGAAGAGAAAGAAAAAATGGCGCAACGAATTGACATGCAGACCGGAGACCTGGTCTTTTTTGTAGCGGATATTCCCAAGATAACCAACGAAGCCCTGGGGCATCTGCGCAATCATTTGGGGCAGAAGCTGGGACTGATCGATAAAAATCAAATGGCATTTACGTGGGTCACCCATTTTCCCCTTTTTGAGTACGACGAGATCGAAAAGCGTTATCAGGCACTTCATCATCCCTTTACAGCACCGCTGGATGAGGACATCGATCTGCTCCGAAGTGATCCCTTGAAGATCCGATCCAGAGCCTACGATCTTGTCCTAAACGGGTATGAGATCGGAGGGGGCAGTATCCGCATTCATCAGCGCGACCTGCAATACGATATCCTCAAAACACTGGGTATGGATCGGGACCGGGCCGAAGAAAAATTCGGATTTTTATTGTCGGCGCTGGCATCTGGCGCGCCGCCGCACGGAGGAATCGCCTTCGGATTTGACCGTTTGGTGATGCTTCTTTGCAAAGAGTCATCCATCCGGGATGTGATCGCCTTTCCCAAAACACAACGGGCTGCCTGTATATTGACAAGTGCACCATCGGAAGCCGGTAAGGACCAGTTGGATGAATTACAATTGAAAATTCGAAAGACGGTGCTGGACACTGCTACCGACAAGTAGCTGCGTATGGATCCGCTGTTACGGAACGCGAAAACAGAAAAAGGATGCTATTGGATATTACCAGGCTGATCGAACTGTTTTATAATGACGCTGTTTTGGGCAAGATCCATATCATCCAGAGCAAATAACAGCATTTTTTCCAACATGGCCGATTTGTTTTCTATTCGTTTACCCGCCAATTTCAGTTCGTGGAATTTGCGGTTGAATCGATTTAACAGGGTTTCGGACAGATAATAGCCTGCTTTTCGTTTGGTGCAAACCGGTTTTCGACGGATTTGATCATCGCCGCGATCCAGCCCGGTTGCCGCCAGTACGGGATCGATATCGGGCGGTTCAAAAAAATCCGGTTTTTCTGTTTTATGCTTTTTCATCGCTGATAATCCTTTTGACGAGGTTTTGATAGCCGGCGGAAGCGGCGCAGGCGGACCGATACTCAAATATGGTTTTGCCGCGTTCCGCCGATTCCGGCAGCCGGACGGTATACGGGATCGGCGAGCAGATCTGTTTCTGAAAAAGCCGCTGCAACTGGCGTTGGATTCGCTCGCTCTGCTGTGTCCGACGGTCATACATGGTGGGAAGGATATAGCGCAGCTGGAGGTCGTTATTCTGGCGTTGAGCGGACATCAGATATCCGAAAAACGTCTTTAAGCCTTCCAGGGCGGGGGCCTGCAGAGCCACCGGACAAAGCACTTCCTCAACCGCCATGAGGATGTTGACGCTGAGTACGTCCCATCCGGGAGAACAGTCGAAAATGAGATAATCCAGGGAATTTCCCCTGGGAACGAGTGATTTGGCCAAAATATTGTGACGGGTCTCGCGTGGCTGTTCCCCAAGACGATGCTTCAATTCTACCAGCCGAATCCCACCGGAAAGGATCCATAAATTTTTACGGGCGGCAAAAATGGTTTCTTTGCGGTCGATTGGTTCTCCGCAGTCGTTTGCCCCGGTCAGGAATTCAAACAAACCCGTTTCCGGCTTTGTGCCCAGGAATTTGGAAACCTGGTCCTGGGTGTCACAATCCACCAGCAGGACCCGTTTCCCCTCTTGTGACAACCCAAAGGCAAGGTTAACGGCTGTCGTTGTTTTTCCGACGCCGCCCTTGGCCATGGCGATTGCAATTATGCGCATCTG
>CAZKYZ010000235.1:4010-6170 GCA_964557055.1 uncultured Desulfobacterales bacterium | reverse complement strand
ACGACAACTCCAGCCGGACCATGATTCAGCGCTGCACGAATTTTCACAAACACCCTCCTGGTTCCGGTTGGGATGGCTCTTTCAGCATGACCCAAAAATAACACCGTCGTCTAAAAACGATGGTCCGGATTACAGTAACCTCAATTTTTATGACGAACCGATGATCTACTATAAACTTTTACCAGAAAGGGGAACGAATGCAAAAACACCGGTTTATTGTTTGGGGAGGGGTTTTCCTGGGGGTTCTTTTTCTGTACGGGTGTTCAGCGTCTATGAAGGCGGACATGGCCCTGAGGCAGAAAAATTATCCGGAGGCCATAACCCTGTATGAAAACTACCTGGCCCAGAATCCGGCAGACACAAAAGCCAGGAGTAAACTCGGTTTTGCCTACCTGAAAACAGGCCAGCTAGACAAAGCCCAGACAACGTTAGAGACCGCCCTGAAAGAATCCCCCGATGACCCGCCTACGATTCTTTACCTGGGACTCACCTATCTGAACCAGGAAAAGATCGACCAGGCAATCGTCACCTGGCAGGGCTACCGCAATCGAAAACAACCGCTGGTGGAAGAAGAAATCAACCGGCAGCTGACCGTGCTGCTTATTGTCCAGAGTCAGCGCGAAGCCCAGAAGGCTCTCGCTCAGGAAGAGCAGTTAAAGACGGTAAAACCCAAAGCCAACACCGTTGCCGTAAGCTACTACCAGGACCTGTCTCCGGACAAAAGCTTGCGCGCTTTTCAAAAAGCCCTTACGGCCATGGTCATTTCCGACCTGTCCAAGGTAAAATCATTGACGGTCGTTGAAAGGGTTCGGTTGCAAGCCCTTCTGCAGGAGATGAAACTGGGCCAGACCGGGATTGTCGATCCCAAAACCGCTCCGCGGATCGGGCACCTGCTCGGCGTGGAAAATATGATTGTCGGCAACCTCTCCCTGGGAAGCATCAAAGCGGTCACGACCCTGCAAGGCAACAAAAAGGGGAGTGCCGCTGCGACAGTCGGTCAGGAACAGTTCTATGAGCTTCCGGGAATAATCGTCCAGAATGTTACCGGCATTATGGGAACCAAGTTGACTGACGCCGAGAAAAAGGCCATCGGTATCCCGCACACAACGGTTTATGATGCCATGATCCATTACGGCGAGGGACTCGATGCCATTGATGGCGGCAAATGGGAGGATGCCCGGAATTTCTTCAACATGGCCTTGCAACTGGATCCCAAATTCCGGCTGGCCGAGGAAATGCGCGACGGAACACCGAATCCGGATGCGCCTGGAATCATGTCCCTGAAATCCATGCCGTTTCAACAATTGTCCACGAATGTCGAAAATAGCGTGAACACCGCTGAAGCAGCACAAGCCGAGGCCGACAAAAAAGCCGAAGAGATGGAAGGCGGCGACGGCGGCAGTGGCGGCGGCGGTCACGGCTGATAGGTCTCATCACATGTTCTGTAGGAACATGCAACCTATCGGCTCCGCCGAATGCGACAATCGCGAAAGTAACCAATAACCACTTTTCGAAATCAAAACCGTCCCGGGCGGGTCAGGTCCAGGCCCGCCCGGGGTTTTTCCCCAATATCAGTAGAAATGGTTTTCAATCATCCGGCAGGATATCAAGACAGGGGTACACCATCATGGTAAGAACGGAAATCTCTCTTTTCCTAAAGAACGCTCCCGGAGAACTCGGAAAGCTGGCGGCCCTGTTTTCCGGGGAAAATATCAACATCGATGCGCTCACCATTCAGGACGCCTCCAGCTACGTACAGGAATTGTTCAAGGCCAGGGGGCGTTCCCTGAAACGGATTGCGTCCGCCGCCAGCTACAACTCCATGCGCAAGGATTCCGCCCAATTCGCCTTGATCCGTTTTCTGGTAGACAATACGGACAAAGCCATCGACCTCTTGTCGAAGCAGGACTACATTTTCGACATTATGCCGGTTATCGCTGTAAAACTGGATAACAAACCCGGAAGCCTGGCGGATATCTCCAACCGATTCGGCAAAGAAGGTATAAACATCAATTATGTGTATGGCTCGGTCTCGTCTCCGGACGAAAAATGCCTGTTTGTATTTTGCCCGGAAGACATCGAACTGGCTTCATCTATTTTTAAAGAAGAATAAATCGACAGGCAGCTGTAAAACGATACAGAGCAGCACTTCTCATGGTT
>CAZKYZ010000235.1:0-3910 GCA_964557055.1 uncultured Desulfobacterales bacterium | reverse complement strand
CCACGGGGTTTCCCATGGTTCCACGGGGTTTCCCATGGTTCCACGGGGTTTCCCATGGTTCCACGGGGTTTCCCACTACCGATGTAAGGGCCGCCTTATGTGATGGCGATCTTCAACACATCTATCATGTTGTCAACCGGAATAAAGGTTATTTCCTTTTTTACCTTCTCGGGAATATCATCTATGTCTTTTGCGTTCCACTGGGGCAGCAAAATCGTTTTGATCCCCGCCCGGTGGGCGGCTAAAATTTTCTCTTTGACTCCCCCCACCGGCAATACCTGCCCCCGCAAGGTGATCTCCCCGGTCATGGCCAGGTGTTTGCGAATCGGCCGCCCCTTTAAAAGAGAGGTCAACGCCGTTAGAATCGTCACCCCGGCCGATGGACCGTCTTTGGGTATCGCCCCGGCCGGAATATGGATATGAATATCCATATTCTGGAAAAAATCTTCCGGAATACCGATTTTCCGGGCATTGGTCCGCAGGAAGCTGAGGGCGGCCGTTGCCGACTCTTTCATGACGTCTCCGAGCTGCCCGGTAAGGGTCAAGCCTTTGGAACCTTTCATTGAAGTTGCTTCAATAAACAGAATCTCTCCTCCGGTTTGTGTCCAGGCCAAACCAATAGCGACTCCGGGGGTGGATGTGCGCGCGGCCGTTTCGGACGAAATCCGCTGGGGACCAAGGAAATCTTGGACATTCTTTACGGTGATGGCAACCTTTTTCACCTTTCTTCCGACGATTTTAGCGGCCACGCCGCGGCAGATTGAAGCGATCTCCCTTTCCAGATTACGCAGTCCTGCCTCCCTGGTATATCCGCTGATAATTCGTCGTATGGTTCCTTCGGTAATCGTAATCTGGTTTGCCTTCAAACCGTGATCGTTGCGCTGCCGGGGTATCAGGTAACGATTGGCGATCTTGACTTTTTCATCCATGGTATATCCCAGCAGATTGAGCACTTCCATTCTATCCAGGAGCGCCGGCGGTATCGTGTCAAGGATGTTGGCCGTGGTAATGAACATTACCTTGGACAGATCAAAGGGTACGTCCAGATAATGATCGGAAAAGGAAAAATTCTGCTCCGGATCGAGAACCTCCAGGAGCGCCGATGAGGGATCTCCCCTGAAATCGCTTCCCACTTTGTCAATTTCATCCAGCATAAATACCGGATTGTTCGATTCCGCCCGTCGAATACCCTGGATAATCCGCCCGGGCAGGGCACCCACATAGGTACGGCGGTGCCCCCGTATTTCAGCTTCATCCCGGACACCGCCCAGGGAAATGCGGATGAACTGCCGCCCCAGAGCCTTGGCAATGGATTGGCCCATGGATGTTTTACCAGTACCGGGGGGGCCTGCAAAACACAGGATCGGTCCCTTGGATTCCGGCTTCAACTTGCGGACGGCCAGATATTCGATGATTCGCTTTTTGGCCTTTTCCAGCCCGAAATGGTCTTCATCCAGTACGGCCTTGGCTTTTACAATGTCCAGATTGTCGGCGGTACCTTTATGCCAGGGAAGCGCCGTCAACCAGTCCAGGTACGTCGAGGCTACCGTGTATTCAGCTGAAGACGGGTGCATCCGGGAAAGCCGGTTAAGCTCCCTGTTGGCCTCTTTGGCCGCTTCTTCGGGAAGCTTTTTTTCTTCTATCTTGGCACGGTATTCTTCAATTTCGACGGCGGTGTCGTCTTTTTCTCCCAGCTCCTCGCGAATGGCGTCAAGTTGCTGGCGCAGGTAATACTCCCGTTGCTTTTTATCCATGTCTCCTTTTACCTGGGTTTGGATTTTGTTGCCGAGTTCCAAAATCTCAAGCTGATGGTTGACCATCCGGGACACTTTCTGGAGACGCTTTTTCACATTCACCATCTCCAAGACGGACTGCTTCTCCTCCAGATCCGAATTAATCACGGAAGCAACCATATCTCCCAAAACACCGGGCTCTTGAATGGTTTTCGACATGGATCCCATCTCCGCCGGAAGCGCCGGAGACAAGGATATGATTTTTTCAAACAGTCCGGAAATATTGGATATAAGTGCTTTTGTTTCGGTGTCCTGATTTTGCTCTTCCACAGGATACTTCACCCGGGCTTTTACGTACGGCTCCTTGGCAATATATTTCGTTATCTGGAAACGGCTGAGCCCCTGGACCAGCAGTTGTGTTCTGTTATCCTCGGTTTTGGCCATTTTTAAAATAAGGGCGCTGGTACCGGTGGCATACAGCTGGCCCTCGATGTTGTCTTCCGGATCAGTTGCTTTCCGGGAGGCGACCAGACCGATGACACGGCTACCGGACATGGCCTCATCGATCAGCTTGATTGAATTTTCCTGCATGACCACTAAAGGAAGCACCATTTTGGGAAACAGAACCGTATCAAACAAAGGCAGAATGGGCAGTTCTGTCGGAAGGTTCTCGGGTTTGACTTTCTCGGATTGTGGATTAAGTGTCATACGTTTCCTCCAGCGTTATCCGGGTATTCCCGGATGCATCAGCTTATTGAAATCGTCAGTTACCCTTCGGATATGGGAACTGTATGGATCTGCTTGTGAACGTGTTTCGCCAACCGTATGGTCAGCATGCCGTCCTGGTATGAGGCAGATACCCTGTCGGCATCAATTATGGCCGGAAGATACAGGGTTCGCTCAAACCGTCCGTACTGAATTTCAGCCAACCGGTAGGATGCGTTCTCGATCCGGTTGAGTATTTCCCGCATGCCGAATATTCGAACGGCCTTGCTGTTAATTTCCACCTCAAGATTTTCCTTTTTCACACCGGATATTTCGGCCAGGATGATAATTTCATCAGGGCTTTCATAAATGTCCATCTGCGGTTTCCAGGTTCGCTCCGACAGATTGAATACCGGGTTGATCGCACGAAACATATTTTCCACAGCCTCACCAAAACTGGAATCCGAGGCGTCGAAATCGTCTCCAAAACGTATTTTGATAAAATCCATTGTCGGCTCCTGACGGGTTGTGGGGATGCCCTGCCACATCAAATTGACAAAAAAAAGCTCATCATCCCGTATTTTGTGGAAATTGTCATTTTTTATGGTATGCTTATATATTAAAATAGCAATGAAACAGTTCTTTGTAAAGAAACCTCTTGAATTTCCTTTATCGGCAACGCTAAAAGTACATACGGACAACTTGTTGATTGTTCTACTGAAAGTATAAGAGAGGCAGGAGACATGGCCATCATTCGCTGGGATCCCTTCCAGACCGTTTCTGAACTGCAGGAAAAAATCAACCAGGCCTTTGAGGAGTCTTTTGGAGCGAACCGGAACGACTCCGGGCTGACCGTATGTGCCTGGAAACCAGCTGTCGATATTTTCAGCAGTCGGGATTGCATCGTCATCTGTACGGATCTTGCGGGGGTAAAAAAAGAAGACATCGTCGTCGATATCCGGAATAACATGATTACCATTAGTGGAGAAAAAATGCTGGACCCCATAGTGCCGGACGAACAGTACTTCCGAAAAGAGCGGTCATTCGGCAAATTCAACCGGGCCTTCACCCTGGAAACCGCAATAGATGCCCGATATGTAAAGGCCCGGTTTAAAAACGGGGTACTGACCGTTGAAATCCCCAAACCCACCAGAGAACAAACCCGCAAAATAGAGGTCACCGTTGAATAATCGCGTTTACAGGATACGGCAAGCCACGTATCTGCTGATTGCCCTTGTCATTTCGCCCTCATGGGTTTTTGGGGACACCATCGTGCTGCAGACGGGAAAGACCATTGAAGCCGGGGAAACATGGGAACAAGGGAGCAATGTCCAGTTCTATCTAGGAGGTACCGTCGTAAACGTCGCCAAAGATGATATTCTGCGTATTGAAAAAACGCCAACCCCGCCCCCACCAGATCCCGAGTCGCCAACCACAGAAGCTAAAAGCACCGCCCCGCCATCTTACCAAAA
>CAZKYZ010000234.1:0-6203 GCA_964557055.1 uncultured Desulfobacterales bacterium | reverse complement strand
TTCTCCCTCGGCGCCGCGGCTCTGAAGCTCTCCGACTTTTGCAACGTTAGGGTTCTTACAAACGTCTGGTTTGCATTCGTCACGATTCACCATGAAGTTCACTGAATTTCATTCTTCATGGTGGAATTTCACTATGGGTTAGAATTGGATCTTTGCGCCTACTTCTATCCTTCCCGTTGTTTTTATGGCGGAAATATCCCCCAGGACCGTGTATAGAGTGAGCGTGTAGCGGTGAAGGTACCGGCGGGTATATTCTACTCTCCCGAATATGTTTAAACCGTGATCGTTGTAAGTGTCCTGATACCGTCCGGTGAGGATGAATTTCCAGTTGTCAAATCCAATTTCGGTGGAAACCCCGATCTCTTCCGTGGAATCCCGTCCCAGGTTCCGGGTTTCATTTCGCAGTCCCTCCAGGGCGATACGCCAGTTGAGGATTTCGTTTCGAAAGCCGGTATCCACCTTCGCACGGTAAAAGCGGTTGCCAGGGGATCGTGAAAAACTGGATTCCAATCCGGAGTAGAACTCCCGATTCCAGTCATGTGTATAGCTGCTGCGCAAGTTTAGCTGATTCGCTATGTCGTCGTCATAGTAAAGGGTGCTGAGCAGAAAAGCATCCTGCGAACCGATCCTGAATCGTACGGATCCATCCGTATCGATGACATTTTCGTTGATGCTGATCCTCTTTAAAAAAGACATCCGTGCGGAAATCGCGATGGAACGAAACGGTCCGACAGGGGTATGGCTGGAGTAGTCCAGATCCCCGTCGAAGCCTTGGACGTCGCGGTCTGTTTTTCTCAGGGTATCGGCGAAGGGCGCTTCATAATCCTCTCCGAGGTAGATATAACCGGCATTGGCCCGCAGGCTGCCATTGTCGTACCCACCGCCAATATACCAGCCATGGTCATTTTCCTGTCGTATATTCCTGGAACGAACAGCCTCTCCCAGAATGCGGAAATCAGCTGTGATGGGGATGCCGATGTCCATCGCGATGTCGGCTGCAGATTCTTTTTCATCCACGAACCGGTCCATGGCATTTTTGTAAATCCAAGTGGCGCCGACACACCAGCCATCCCTATCACCAATGGTGAGCCGACCGGCGGCGCCCTTCTCGTCGCTGTCCACACCTTTTTCGCTGTCGTATCCAAGCAGGGAGAAGTTGATCATATTGAAGGTCTGGTCCAGGCGTCCGCCGTATTTCTTTCGTTCGGAAAGGTAGCCGCTATAGAGGGTCATGGGATCGTTGAACTCGCCCAGATCCCGTCGGAAGATGGCCTGTGCTTTTCCGCTGGACCAATTCCTCTGCACCTCCGCAGAACTTCCTTTTAGATCCGCATTACCGTAACGGTCCAAAATACCGAAGAGATCCGTGTCAACCGATGTTCCGTCACTGGCCAGGTTGAAATGCAGCCTCGCCCGGCCTTCGTTGATATTGCTTCCAGCCTTTTCGCCGCGCTCGTCGTATACATAGTTCCAGGAGACAAACCCGTCGATTTTGTGGATAAATTCCGGCTGCGGCGGGAGTTTCGGTGCCGGGATAAAGGTTGAAGGTGCTTTTTGCATGATTCGGAACTGGACAAATTCTTTTTCGATCTTGCCATCCTGGAAGGTCACGGTGATGACAAAACGATAGGATCCCGGGGTAAACGGCGCTCTGCCTTTGTCTAACCCGCTCCATGTAAAGCTGTTGGGTCCTTTTTCAAGATTGGGGAAAAACATACGATCAACCGCTTTCGAACGGAAATCCTCCACAAGCACTTCCACCATATCGGGTTGCTCGGTAAGGGTGTATGAAACGCTGACGGGCTCCAGACCGGGATCAAATAAACCAGCGTCGAAATTTTCCAGATAAATGTTTGGTTGGCCCAAACAGTTACCGGAAAATATGGCAACCAGTAACAGAATGGCCGTCCCCATGGCCATCGTGCCGGCCCGAACGGCCACCTGTTTAGCTGGCCGCACGAACATCAAATGCCGTTATAGAATTGTCGCTACCAGCCGGTGTTTCAATGCGGACTTCGACATCATAGAGAAAGCCGCAAATTTCCTCCCAGCTCCAATCGGTTCCCAGGTCGTTTAGAAAAATACGGTGGTTGAAATTATTGCCGCTGATTCCGGATGGGGGGATGACAGTATTTATGACTTCTACTCCGGTTTCCCGGCGTTCCACCCGTATCGTAATGGTGTAGGTACTGTGGTTGGGTGCGAATACGCCCGCGACGTCAATAAAATTATAGCTGTTGAAATCGCATTCGTATCGGCTTCCATTTACCGGAGAAAGAATTTCGATTTCCGGCGGCAGGGCAGGTTCCGTGCGAATAACAGTCCGGGATGCCCAACCGGTGACCCCGGAAGTATCCTGCGCTTCTGCTTCGATAAAATTGTGGCCGACGGTCAGAGGAACATCGGCGCTGAAGCTGCCGTCCGGGGCGAGAGTTGCCGTAACCGGAGCGCCGTTGACCGTGAGCGTCAGATGGGCAACATCATACAGGGAGCTGGTGGCCCGTCCGATAATCGTGATCTGCGTGTCTTCCGTTGTGGCCGGAGTATTGTTCAGAGTGACCGTTACAACGGACGTGGCGGCGGGGCCGCTTGTTGTTTGCGCTTCCATTTCTTGCCGGTACACCGTCAATCGCAAGGGCAGCCGCCAGGAACTATCGTTTTTATCTTCCAGTTCCAGGAAAAAATCCACGTCCCGACGATCTTCGGGAATGCTCCGGAAGAAGTCCGGGCTAATGCGGATATCGAAGCCCTTCAACGGATTGAGCTTCTCCCCGGGAACCAGGTCCCCAAGGAGAACTTCACCGGATTCGATGTTGATCGTATCCTGAATAGAAACCAACAATCCTTTTAATCCGACTACCGCAATTGGTATTTGGGAAGATAGCTTGGTAAATATACGGGCGGATTCACCGGCGTTGAGCAGGCCGTTCCCGTTGCGGGTGACGGTTTCCCAGATCGTCACCTCTTCCAGGTGGAGATCACCGGTTTCCGGATCCGGGATAATTACCGTGTTTTCCACATTCCAGGTAAAGTGTATGGTTTTTTCGGCAGTATTGTTGTGACTGTCCGTGGCTTTTAGTTTGGCAATGTTGATTTTCCCAGCCGTGGAAAAAAGGTCGGACACAGGTCCATCCATATTGTAGTACCCGTTGGATGCGTCATAAAACGCCCGGTCCGGATCAACGGTGTTTCCGTTTATGCGCAGTTCGATACCTTCTTTGACAAGGTCATTGCCGTTATCGGTGATAAAGGCATAAAATGCAGGTCCGCCGGTCCGCTGCATTTCATAGGGCAAGGCCTCGAAGCGGTGAATTTCCGGTTTATTGGTGATCGTGAATTCAAGTGATTTTTCCGCCGAAAGACTGCTGAAGTCGAACACCCGTATGTGCGCTAGATGGATTCCCTCTTCCAGAACGGTTCCGTAGGTATAGGTGTATTCAGCTGAAGGCCGGCCAAGAGATCTTGAAAAGTTTTCCATCAATTGCATATACGCAAGCGGTTGGCCATTGATGGTCATGATCGTCCGGTTGTGATCGATACCGGTGTTGTCTTGGCAGGATACCCGGATCTGGGTGATATCACCGCTGGTTTCCGTTTGCATGGTTATAACTTCCGGCGGTTTGCGGGGTATGATGATGTCCAGGCTGGCGGAGTTGCTGTTCAGTGCAGTGTCAGTGGCGACGATCGTGACCCGGAATTCTTCATACTTTTCGTCGGTATCGTCAAAATATCCGGAGAACTGTTCGCTTGCAGGTGAATAGCGATGGGAAACAGATGAATTTGTATTCCAGAAATACCAGTCCGGCTCCGAGGGCCTTCGGTTGCCGACTGAAAAACGGGTTGCAATTTTTTTGGGGTCGTTGCCCCAGTCGTCGATTCGGGCGGTTACAAGGCCGCTTCCCGGATGATAGGCAACGGCGCGGATCCTGGGAGCCAGCAGATCGATATCCTCTTTTTCGCAATCGATGGTGGAAACATAAAGACCGGTATACCTCGTAGCGGAAGGGGGATTTTTTTCTGTCGCGTTCCTATTGAAGCTGTTTTCCAGTTTCAGGTCATTGATGCATTGTTCCAAAGACCTCTGATCGTAATGACCGGTGCTGTTTTTTGCCAATCCCCGGGCAATACATTCATTCAGCTGAGTTGTTTGAATCTGGCGATAGGTGTGCCGTTCGGTGCAGACTGTGGCTTTGTGGATTCCGGTGCTGCTGTAACCGGAGAGCAGGGTGATTTCATCTTGCCCGTGCCTGAATGGCACTCCGGTCTTCAGGCTGGCGGGATCCGGATTGCGATCTGTCAGGGAGGTGATATGTCCCTGAAGGTTTTCGTTTTCGGGCACGCGACCGAAGATCCGACAGCCGGCAGTGGTGTTCTGGCCGGCATTGTCGGTCACGGAAAGGGTTGCGTTTTGAATACCATATGGCAGAGAGTAGGGAACATATATTCTGCCACTGAGGGGATCAATGGCGGCGTACAGATCGCCGGCTTCCGATACCGAAAGGGTGATCGTAAGCTCTTCCAGGGGCGTGCCAATGTCGGAAATATCAGCCGTCAATATTTCCCGATGTTCGTCATAAGTGAAACTGCGGATTGCCGGCGGATCGAGGGTGACGGTCACAGTGCCGTCCGTTATCCAGTCCCGTTCATTGTCGGTAAGCGACCCCCGGCTGTTACCGGAAGGTATCCATGTTGTAGCGGTGCGCAAAACGGTCCGGTAAGGGATCAGGCCTTCCTCGACCGGTGCTTCGGCTATGCAGGAATGTTCACTTTGTTGATCAAACCAGTATTTCATCCCTTCCACTTCGAAGTAGCTGGCAGTGAGCGCGATCCCGCCGTTGGTGGTATCTTCCAGAAGGCAGTAGATTTTTGCTCCCTCGGAATAAACCTTCTGGTCGATATTCCCCTTTTCGGCAGCCAGAATAACCGGAATAACATGACTGACAACGGTCCCGGCCGGCTGCATCTTTTCTGCAATGGCAAGCGGTTCTCCTGTTTTGCTGCATTCGTACCGGCGGGGCCAATCGACAAACTCAGGGTGCTGCATCGTCAGCGTGACAACCATCTCATCACGGGGTGCCGGTTCCGTCTGGATCACCCGAAAACGAACAAGGGTTTCGTCTATCTTGATTCGCTCGACTGTCAAGCGGGGTGAATCGCTGGCCAGGGTGACGGACGCCATTATGTTTGCTCCCACGGGCCGATTTTCAAACATGCCGGGGGACTGTTCAATGGCGTCCAGGCCCGATATATCCAGGTTCTCCGTACCGAATTCTGCAGTCGCCTCCATGCTTTGAAGTGTGAATACGATCGCTGTCAAAGATCGGTTGTAGGGGAACCGAAAACGGGACAGATGGTTGCCTGTATAGGTGATTAATTGATTGGTGTCCGGCTTGTAGCAGGTCGTTGCAACGATTCCGATTTCTTCCCCCGGCGGGGACGGCAGTACCGAAAATGACCACGACCGGTCTGCCTTGTTTTCCGCTCGGTCTTTGACCGTCACCGATAGGGTTACTGATTCTCCGCTTCCCCAGGGGCCTTTCCCTTCCCCTCGGTCGATGACCAGAGCGTCTCTGCCTGCATGTTTCGCGCTGCTCCAGCGGGCGGGCTGGCCATTCAGCCGAACATCGATAAATTTATCGGAATATTCGATGCCGGCGCCGTCATCCGTACAGCTTACGATAAAAGTGATTCCGAAGGCGGTCAGCTTTTTTTCCAGGGGAGAGATGAGATTCAGTTCCGGCGGAGTTGTGTCGAGAATGAACAAGCGGCTATTCGCATCTATGGGTTTGCCGTCGGGTCCGTAGACCTCCTCGAAAGCCTGGTGCCGCCCCTCTTTTAGGTTTTGAAAGGAACCGGACACACTGCCGGCACCTTCACCGGAAACCGTCACAACTGATTCAATCCTGCGGTTGTCCACATCAATCCGGACAATGCTGCTGCAGGTGCCGCAGATGATACCGTCGTCCGAGTCGACACCCAGTTCTCCCACAACGGTTCCGGATTCACGATTGATGTACAAAATGTCGTCTGCTGCCGACACCGGCAGCGCGATCAGGAGCAGCAAAAGGGTATAAGTTATGACTGATAGATGCGGGCAGTCTGGTTGAAGTCTTATCAAGTCGATTGTTTTCCAATTTTAGGGATAGTAAACCTTAACGTTGCAAAAGTCGGAGAGCTTCAGAGCCGCGGCGCCGAGGGAGAAG
>CAZKYZ010000233.1:6048-6288 GCA_964557055.1 uncultured Desulfobacterales bacterium | reverse complement strand
AAAAAACAACCGTTGCCACCCCTGTGGAAAAACCTGAAAACACTGCAAAGCCCGCTATTTATCCGGGGTGTTGAGCATGTTGAAATCACACCGGACAGCTCTTCGGGTGCGTATTATGTTTACGATCATGAGCGTCTGCTCATTCTGGGAAAAAAGGACGGCAACAATTTTTTAATTAATATTTATAAACAGAAAGCCCCTTCGACTGTCGGCAAAAAAGGAGTTGTATTGGGGTCGGAT
>CAZKYZ010000233.1:0-6038 GCA_964557055.1 uncultured Desulfobacterales bacterium | reverse complement strand
GGGCGCAGACCTTTATCTACGAGTCCTACGGTGTTACTCTTTTTTTGGAGGAAAAGAATGCTCCCGGCCGCATCAGAGGTGCCTCGGTTGCATGGCTCAATGCCGGCTGGGCACATATAAACATGGTGAACAGCGGCCATATTTATACTGGCATTAAGCGATTTACAGAGGGATTAAAAACAGTTATGGAACATCCCGACCTGCCCGAACCCGATCGGCTTGCGGCACAATTCCAGCAATACCGCAACAATTCCAGGCTACAATTGAAAATGTTCGCCAAAAACTATTTTTCAGCACTGGCCGACCGTTATCGCTCGCCGGAAAATTTTCCGGAAAAACTCTCTCAGCTAATAACCAGCGAACCGTATATCGACACCATGACATACCGGGAACTGAAGGCCCTTTTTGACCTGGAGTATACGAAATATATTATTGGGAAACCCGGTCTTGTCGATATAGATGCATTTTTACTGCAGGCACAAAAAAACGACGGGCACTCCTATGCCACGATTGAGAATTGAACAATACGGTCCGGCTATAAACCTCTATGCCGGATTGATTACACAAGATCAGATGATCCAGCTTGAAAAAAGCTGCGCTCCTTTTTTCGGGGTTTATCGGAAGAAGAAATTGAACGCCGTCTGGTACCATAACCGCTCGGTTATGAAAAAGATTCTGGGCGTTGCCGACTGGAGAGAACTCACCACTGATGGTTATCACTATTGCGGTCCACTGCTTGCGAGCGAGGAAGCCAGGGCTGACTTTCTGGAATACTTCACCATTTTCCTGGATGGTCATGAAACCCGGTTTCAAACGGATAAGATCAAATGCCGCTTTGCCGGACCCAAACCACCACCTCCGGTCGGCCCGGAGGAAATCCTGGTTTTCCATGGAGAATGTTGTACGGATTTCACGATTTTTGAACGGAATATAGACACAGAATTCAATGTCGGCAAGCTGACATGCTGGTTTGAAGATTGTGGGGAAAACGGTTTTGTCCTGAAGCAAATCACCTACGGATCTGAAACCCTCCACCGTATTGATCCAGCGTCAAAAAAAGAAGTCCTTCACCTGCAATTTTATGCCGGCAGGTAACCCCACAATGCGCCCCGGCAGAGTTCTGGTGTGATATGCGCTGAACGCGAGTTTTACCGGGAAGACAAACTTCCCGTTTCCGGAAAACGCTCTTTTAAACGGAATTCCTTTCTAACCACACCTGAATATAGATACCGTGCCCATTGCCAGTGCACACAGATTGCGTTTGTCATCATATAGCCTGGCTTGCGCGGTGGCAATTTTCTTCCCCAGATGCTCAATCCGGCCTTCACTCATGATTGTTCCGGAAAGCTGGCTGATAGCCCGGATAAAATTCACTTTAATCTCAATGGTTGAACAGCCAAAGCCGGTGTCGATGGCCGACAGGACGGAACCCGTCATGGCAGCGTCCAGGATCGTGGTAATTATTCCGCCATGAACGGTTCCAAACGGGTTTAAGTGAACCTCCGACGGTTCCAACGAAAAGATCACCCGTCCTTTTTCTACGGCAGTCAGGCTGTAACCGATTAACTTTGCCGCTGGAGGCTGGGGAATCGTACCATTGAGAACACCGTCAAGGTATACTTTACCACTCTGCTTGGCCGGACTGCGCCCGGCCCTGCATGGATCTTCCCACCGAACGACAATTTCCCGAAAATCATCTTTCACCATTTCCTCACCCATTTCGATAGGCACCCCACGATGGCACTGTTGGCGCTTTAAGGGAAGTTTTGAACGGCCTGGCCCGTACCGATTACCCTGCCGCCGTTGTCAACAGCCTCGACGATAAAACGGTAACGATGTGAACCACTTGGCGGACATGGTCCGTTGTATCCACTCTTCAGGGCACCGGAGGGTATGGTACCAGAGCCGTCGTTAGCCACTGTTCCACCGCCATGATTCCATTTGGGGGCATCCAAATCCTTTAATTTAATCTTAAATGTCTGGGTATCGGCGGGAATTGCATCAAGATATATTTCCGGTGACGTCCGGCTGCAACGCTCTGAACTGTCCCAGGTAAACGAAACCGTTAACGCTGGAACAGTTGTTTGGTTTTGCGTACCGGCACAGCCGAACAGAAAATACAACAGTAACCAGGACATATTGATTGTTTTCATAAAACCACACCTCTCTCGGCATCGGTTTCGTTTATGCGAAAAAGCAGATTACGAAATATCCGGCATCAAGGCCCACTTGATTTGCCACAGGCGGTCAGTACCCGATCTGTCGAGGCACACAATCCCGCCGTTTTGGAACCGAAAAACGGTTATCTCCTGGGAACCGGTAACCAGATAAGCGGCCAGCTTCTCCATAAACGGGAGATGGCCAACAATCATCCGGTTGTCGTCCGGAAGAATCTTCCCGGCAAATTCCGCTACATCGTCCATTGGCCGAATTCCCTGGATCGCCCGGATACCCAGTTTCGGGGCAAGCGCACCGGCCAGCAGTTCGGCAGTTTGCCGAGCCCGCCTCTTGCCGCTGTGCTCAACGATGGAAGCGGTTACTTTGTAGCCCGCCGCCACCCCGGCAATCCGCGACACATCTTCCACCCCTTCTGGCGAAAGTCCTTTTTGCGGGTCTATTTCTTTTGAAAGATTCTTGCCATGCTGAACCAGATAGACAGGCATTCCGCCCCCTCATTTTTTAAAAAAAACGTAAACGGCAAGTCCCATCAGAATTCCGGCAAAAATCTTCTTAAAGCTGTCTGTGGGTACATGTTCCACCAACCGGGCGCCTAACTGGGCACCAACGATGCCGCCGATCCCCAATAAAATACCGGCACGGTAGTCGATATTGGCCAGCTTGCTATGGGCAACAAAGGCAGAAACGGATATGATCAGAATGGCAAGAAAGGACGTGCCTACCGATTTTTGGGCAGTATATCCCATAAACAGAAGTAGCGGCACCACCAAAAACCCGCCGCCGAGGCCGGAAAAGGCGGCCCCGATCCCAACAATCACCCCCATGGCCAGCATGATCAAAGTCGCGCCCGGATTCTCCACCGCAAGCCTCCTGAACGTGTGTTTTAGCGGCCTGCCTGCAGACAGCCGTAAAACTGTATTTTGAGCCATATGGATTAAGGCTTACGATACAATTATTCCATTGCTGCTGTCAAACCAGGGGGTTGGCACAGGTAACCAGCCGGGGACTTGCCGGAACAAAAAAACAAGGCTGCTGCAAGAATAAACCGTTCGGTTATAAAAGCGCATACTTTGTTAATATATCAATTTTTTTGTCTTTTGCGGCCCACAATGTGTTCACCCAGTTCTGGAACCGGACCCTGTATTCCCGATCGGTAAAATAGTCGCCTTTCAGGTCGTCACTGATGGGGATAAGGCCGACACGGACAGTAATTTGAGGAACTTTCCCACAAAGAAAATCCCAAAAGCTGCCGACTCCCTCGGGATAGACAATCGTAACGTCCAGGATCGCCTGCAACTGGTCTCCCATAGCCGACAGAACATAGGCGATTCCACCCGATTTGGGCTTGAGCAGGTGCTTATACGGTGACTTTTGCCTGCCGTGTTTTTTCCGCGAAAAACGGGTTCCTTCTACAAAATTCATTATGGAAGTGGGAATGTTTTTAAATTTTTCACACGCTTTGCGGGTAATTTCAATATCTTTACCTTTCATGTTGGGATGCTTTTTTAAAAAAGATTTTGAGTACCGCTTCATGAAAGGAAATTCCAAGGCCCACCAGGCAAGCCCGAGCACAGGAACCCAGATCAATTCTTTTTTTAAAAAAAATTTTAGAAATGGGATTTTTTTGTAAAAGATGCGTTGTAGAACAAGGATATCCACCCAGGATTGATGATTGGCAACCACCAGGTACCAGTTTTCCCGGGTCAGTTCTTCAATCCCTTGGACATCCCACTGGATCGTATTCACTACCTTCTGGTTGATATTGTTCAGCAGAATCCAGCTGCTGGCGATACCGTTTACAAGCCGGTCACAGAAACGACGCCATGCCTTTATCGGAATGATCAGTTTGGCAAACGAGGCACATAACAGCAATGGTACCCAGAACAGGGTGTTTACCACGTAGGCCAGCATGGACAAGCACCCTCGTAACAGGGGCGGCAAAAAATCCAACATTGTTCCTCATTTCCACGGGCCGCTTGCGACCCATCCTGTATAAGTATTCATCATTGTTAAAACCTGCCGAAAACATAATACGGAGCAATCGGCAATGTACACAGGGATGCGCCACGTTTACAAAACTTTTACAATGTTCTGTCGGTATAACCCTTCGAGTTGACATCGGTATTGCTTAACGATTATATTCTTACCTGCTATGAACCGCTTAAAATGGTTTTTCCATCCGATCCTTGTTTTTATTATCTCCAATCTGGCGCTGGGCCTTTCCCTCTTTCTCTTTATTTACTGGTATATCGAAATCAGTTCCGGGCTGGAAGCATTGGCGAATAGATTCAACCTGGATCGGGAAACGGTGCTGTCTTTAGACACCTGGGTCGTCATCCTTGTCCTGTCCATTCTGGTTGGGTTGATTTTGTTTTGTATCTTTATTATTTTTTCATACAGCCAGAAAACATTACAGCTCTATCGGCGGCAGCACAACTTTATCAACAGCTTTACCCACGAACTGAAAACACCGGTAACGTCACTGAAGCTTTATCTGGAAACCTTTTTAAAGTATGATCTGTCCCGTAAGGATCAGATTAAATACACTGCGTTTATGATATCCGATGTGGCGCGCCTGTCCGATAATATCAAACAAATTCTCGACCTGGCCAATATCGAAAGCAAAAACTATGAGGGCAAATTCGTTACAATTGATCTGGCGGCAACCATCGACGATTTTTTCTCAAGGAACCGCTACCTGTTTCCGTCATTACGAGTTCGCGTCCGAATCCCTTCCGGTGAGCACTTTCCGGCTCGCATCAATTCACAGCTGTTCGAAATGCTGCTTGTGAACATGGCGACCAACAGCATAAAACATGGCCGGTCCCAAGCACCCGAATTGATCATCGACATTCAACGCAAGGGCACCCGCATTCATATTACCTTTCGAGACAACGGAATTGGTTTTGACCGCAGAGAAAGGAAAAAAATTTTTAAGAAATTCTACCAAGTGGAGAAAACAGACCATATATCAGCCAGGGGGTCCGGACTGGGACTTTATCTGGTTCATAATATCGCCAGAATTCATAAAGGCCGCATTTCCGCGGACAGCGAAGGTCTTGGACGAGGGGCTGTATTCCAATTGGAAATACCTTTCAGAAAACGGTAACAAACATGAAAACATCTCAACAGATTCGAATTCTAGTGGTTGAAGATGACGCGCATATCGCCGAAGGTCTTAAATTGAATTTGATCATGCTGGGATACGATGTTCAAATCGCACCCGACGGCATTAAAGCGCTTAGTCTTTGGAAATCCTATGCACCCCACATCATTGTTCTGGACATCATGCTTCCAGGCATCGACGGTTTTTCTGTACTACAGAATATTCGTCTGGAAGATGAAGAAATCCCAATTCTCATCCTTTCCGCCAAAGCGGCGGTGGATGATAAAATTCAAGGATTGTCATTCGGTGTCGATGATTATCTGGCCAAACCATTTAATCTGGAAGAATTCCTGCTGCGCGTAAAACGGCTCTTGAAACGCAGTTCGTGGAACCGGAATTCGGAACGTCAAGCCCTCAAAGACCAGGACATCCCTCCCCGATATTCATTCGGGGGAAATACTATTGATTTTCAGGCCGGAGTTGCCTGGGGTAAAAGAGGTGAGATATCGCTTACAGAACAGGAAATAAAACTGTTGAAACTTTTCATCCGCAACCGAAACAAGCCTCTTTCCAGACACAGCATTCTGGAAATCGGCTGGGGATATACCGGTGGGATGAGCACCAGAACGGTGGACAACTTCATTGTTCGTCTACGCAAATACTTTGAAAAAAACCCTAAAAATCCAGAGTTCTTTAAAAGTGTCCGATCTATTGGTTATCTGTTCCAACCACCGTCGGAATAAACAATCATCCG
>CAZKYZ010000232.1:0-6308 GCA_964557055.1 uncultured Desulfobacterales bacterium | reverse complement strand
CCCGGGCATGTAAAAGTCTTTTAATTCGGACAGACGGCTGTTTTCGCGGGTATGACACTCACTGCAGGCCACAACGTTTTCCTTGGGCGCAACCATATGTGTGATGGGGAACACGTACGTGGATTCCACAAAGTCAAATTCGCCGGAGAAAGGAATGCCTGCGGCTTCATGCCCTTTCTTCAGCGCCCTGTCCCAGTCGAGGGTCTCCCAGTAGCCGTCCTTTCCGGACAAAAGCGGAACGAGCAAGGTTTTGTTTGTTTTGTCGTACGGCTGTTTGCCGCGATGTGTCTTGAAGGGGTATATGCGGGCATTCTTATCCTGCCGGCTGCCTTCAGGCCAGGAGACCCGGACGGTTTTTGAAGGATCAATGACATCCTTGGCGGTTACCGAATGGATGACCCCGTTGTACCAGTAGTACTCTGGAGTGACGTTTTTTTCCCAGCGCATCTGCCCCTTGATGGTCATGTAGTCGTACTGGCCGTATTCATCTTTGCTTTTGAATTTTTTACCGTCTTTTTTGCGGCCGGCCTGCGACCAGTCCCAGGACATCTTGGTCGGCCTCTCCCGGGCGAATTCGGGTATATGGCAGGTTTGGCAGGCCACGACATCCGTATGGTCGTTGGCTTTGGAGGCGGATCGGTGCGGCTTGCTGGTATGGCACGATTCACAGGTGATTTTAGATGTCTGATCATCGTCGATCAGACTTTTGCGATCCTCAGCCGCCGGTAAGGTATAGACACGCCCGGCGATGTTGTGCAATTCCGTGGTATGACAGCGGGTACAGGTGAAGTTCTGGCTGTCGGTTCCCATATGGACGTCAAGTGTCTTTTGGGGCTTGGAAAGGGAGGAGTCAAGGTCACCATGTTTAACACCGTCACCGCCGCCGCCGTAAAAATGACAGGACCCGCAATTGTTGCGGCCCGGCAGGGAAATGTCCTGGGCCGCTTTTTTCAGTTCCCCCTGGAGCTCCCTGGCGATTTCCAGGGAATCTTTGTCCCCTTCACCAAGGAATGCCTGGATGTCTTCCATGGTTTCATCGAAATTCATTTTTTTCTGGCTGTGACAGACAAGGCAGTTGACTCCTTCTTCCATGGTGGTCCCCCACCCGGGATGACAGGCCAGACAACTGGCGTCCGCCGCTTTGTTGGTGGAGATACAGAAGTTGTTCAACGAGTTGCCGAGCTTGCCGTATTGCCGATCTTTATCCTCGGGATCGGTAAGCCAGGTCCAGTGGATCGATTTGTGGAACTGGGATTCCGCTTCGGAGTGGCAGGACAGGCAGGCCTGGGTGACTTCCTTTCCGGAGGTGAAATCTTTTTGCAGAGCCGTGTGCTTGGCGTGGTCGGCAGTGCTCCAGCCGGCTTTTGATTTCGTGGCCTGGCGGGCCATGGCTCTGCCCGGGACTTCTTCGCTTGTGTCTGTCGCAGACACCGACATGGCCGTCAGCAGCATCAAGCTGAAACTGGTTAGGATAAGGATAAGAGAAAAAAACTTTTTTGACATTTTCATGGGGTGCTCCACTGTCGTGCGGATCAATTTCGGGTGTACGGAGTATGCGCGCTTCCGGCACTTCCCATAGGGCCGAAGGCAGCCGTCACCGCAGTAACCGCCGCCGGAATCAGGATCGGCGGTGGTTACGCGAACCGTTTTGTATTCATTTTTACGAGGCCGGTTCCTTGAGCTCGAAAGATCCATCCTTTTTAAAGGTCAGTTCAGCTTCCAGGTAGTATACATTTTTCAATTCCGGGCGCACATCCTGAACCATGTAATATGACTCCCCGCTTCTGGCGCCGGTACCGCAGACAAATACGATGGGTTTATCGGCCGGCAGGGTTTTTATTTTGTCTTCCAGGGTGTCCACCGGAATGTTGACGGCCGACTGGAAACTGCCGGCGGCGAACTCATCCGCATCGCGGACATCGACCAGAAGAATGGTATCCGGTTTATCCTTGACGATAGACCGGAAGGTGTCGCTGTCGATACTGCCCTCTTCCTTTCCGGCTTTCAGAGCGGTCGCCGCTGGTGCGGCTTTGGCGGCGGTTTCCGCTTCACCACAGTATGCTTTTTCCCAGGCCGGGTATCCCGCAGAGAACACTTTGACATTGGTATAGCCCAGCTCGATGGCTTTGTCCGCTGATTTGTGGCTCAGGCGGCATTTAAAACCACCGCAGTAAAAAATCAGTGCCTTCGCTTTGTCTGCCGGCAGCTGATCGGTCATTTTGGCGAAACTGCTGTCCGGGATACTGATAGCGCCGGGGAGATGCCCTTTGTCATACATTGTTTTTTTGGGACGGGAGTCCACCAGAACCATGTCGGCACTGCTGTCAATCTGCTTTTTAACATACACAGCCGGTACCTCTGGATAATTGCCGGGGACTTTAATCCAGGCCGGATAACCCGCTGCAAAAACTTTTACGTTGGTATAACCGAGTTTTTCGGCTTTCCAGGCGGATTTATGACTCAGCTTGCAGGTGAGGCCCTCACAGTAAAAAATCAAAAGGGCGTTTTTGTCCACAGGCAGTTTGTCCGTCGATTTGTCAAATTCGGAATCGGGAATGTTGACGGCCATGGGGATGTGGCCTTTGTCGTATTTGGCCTTTTCGGGGCGAGCGTCAATAAGCATGATGTTTTCCGGCATGGGAACCGTTACGTGCTGCTTGACAAAGTCAACATCGACGATGTCGTGGAATTTCCAGTTGGTATCCTCTTCCTTGGGTGCATCCGTTGCCAGAACGCTTCCGCTAAATCCGAGGCCGGCAACCAGAACAACCCCCAACAGGATTGTGAGTAAACGTAATTTTAACTTCATCCTAACCTCCCTGAAATTGTATTTCGTCTATTATTCAATCAATGTACAGACCCGTTCAAATGATCTGTCGGAATATTATTTACATTTGGCCGGGGTCGGTGAATCTGCTGCAAAATCGTGTAAATAGGAGTAGATATCTGTCACCTCTTCCTCCGACAGGGCATCCCATTCTTCTTTGCACCCGAATTCATCATAGTTTTGGGATTCGAAAAGGGTCGTCCAGTCCGCCTGGGTTTTATCCGCAGGGCTGATAGGGGGAGTTTTGGTATCCACTTCACCCCGTTCGAAGCAGGCGGAATAAACCTTCCGGTAGCTATACTTGCCCTTGCGATTGTTGCCTTTTTCGAGCGCCAGCCCGCTTCCGGTGGCGGCAAGGAAAAATACCAGCGAAACCGTCAATGCAATCATTTTTCGAAACATAATGCCTCCTGTGATCCATAAGTTTAACGATTTGGTATAATCATTCAACCCGGCATGCCTCCCCGCAGCCGGATGATGTAACGGTTGGACCTACATTTTCAGCAATGATCGTGCCATTTTTTTAAGAACAAATATCTATTTGGTATTGCAGGAAAAATGAACAGGCTTTCGAGAAAAATGCAAATGAAAGCCATAAAACGTTAAGAGGTGTTAACGTAACAGATTAACACTTAAAACATTAATGTTAACATCTCCGGGAAAGGTTTGCCGGCCGAGAAAAGAGGTTGAGGAGCTGATCAATTCCGGGCATTTCATACGGGCATCCGGGAAAGCCGATGGGCGACAGGTGAAAAAGGTGTAAAACGACAGGAGATCGCCTGGGCGGGGAAGTCACGCTTATCCGATGTTTGACAAAGCCGCTGCCATTTTCTCCTTGGAACCGACCGGGATCGGCAAGGCCGGGTTAATGGAGATGCTTTCGGTTTTTATCCGGAGCCGCCTGGAACGATTCGAGGGTAAGGGAAACAGTGCTTTTGGCGGGAACAGTGATATTTTCGATGATCGGATCACCGCAGATATTGTCGAAGAAGCGGTTGCTGTTGATCGGAACGGGGAAAGATGAAACCATTCTCGCAGCCGCACAGATATGACGGAGCAGTTTCGGTCGGTATGCTGCGGATGCCGTATATTTATAAATCAGCATCCAGTGTTTTACGGACGACGGCGGCCAAATCTTTCATAGTGATGGGTTTTTTCAGTACGTCCCGAATCCCGCAAGAAAGCAGGTGCTTTTTGTCGACGTCCTTGTCAAATGCCGAAAAAAGGACAACTTTTGCTGCAGGGTTGATCTTTATCATCATCTCCGCAAGGTGGTCGCCGGTGATCTCCGGCAAGGCCCAGTCGGTGATAACCAGATCGATGTCGGCATGTGATTTCCGATAAACATCCAGGGCTTCTTTCGAGCTGTTAACCTTGGTTACATGATAGCCCAGCGCGGACAGCATTCTGGCAAGTACGCTGGCAAGCAGCTCCTCGTCATCAACAACCAGGATCTTTTCATCTCCCCTGGCCAATTTTTCTGGTGTCGATGGCTGCTGCACAGCTGGTTCGGAAATGGAACTCGGCAAATAGACTTCGATGGTGGTTCCTTTTTGGGGGATACTGGAAACGGTAATGTCGCCGTCGTGTTCCTTGATGATTCGCTTTACGATGGAAAGTCCGATGCCGGTGCCCACACCTCCCTTTTTTGTTGTAAAATAAGGTTCAAAAATCTGGTCCATGGTTTTCTGGTTCATTCCGTGACCGTTGTCCCGGACAACCAGTTTGACATATCTTCCGGCCGGCAGACTGCCGTTTAAGCCAAAGGCTCCCGGTACCATGTCAATGGTTTTGTATTGGACGAAAACCTTACCAGGGTGGCCGTTAAAAGATTCCTGGGCGTTTTTAAGCAGGTTCATGATTGCCCGGTGCAGCCTGGCGGAGTCTCCCACCATGGTGGCGTCCCCTTCGGCAAGTTCCTGATGGATACTGATGGTTTCGGGCAGGCGCAGGCGGAAGAGTTTGATGGTCTGTTTAAACAGGTTTTTGATGTTTAACGGCTTTTTGTTGGGTTGGCGTTTTTCGGTAAACGCTTCCAACTGGTTGACGAGATCAAGGGCGCTGTCGCAGGCATTGCGGATACCCTGGATGCATTTGCGAACGCTTTCCTCTTTGGTTTCGACGAGGACGATTTCGGAAAAACCGGTGATAGCATTGAGGATGTTTTTGAAATTGTGGGCAATTCCTACGGACATTCTTTCGATGGCACGCTCTTTCAGAATTTCGTGCTCATTGTCCTGAAGGATAAGGGGAAGTCTCGCCGGGTGATCCTTTCGTTCATACGCTGCCGCGTTATTGACAGCGATGGCAACCTGGTCGGCGAAACGGGTAAGAAGTGATGCGTCATCACGGGAAAAGAGCTCCCCCTGGTTTTTATTGATCGCTTCAAAAACGCCGATAATTTCCTCCTTTTGCCTGATGGGGACAGCCAGAATCGACACCGTCGGAAAACCACGGCATTCATCAATCGCTGCATCGAAGCGGGGGTCGCTGCGAACATCCTGGAGCATTACCGGTTCACCGTAACGTGCCACCCAGCCGGCAATTCCCTGTTCGATGGGGACACGTTGGAGGGTCGGTTTGCAGTCACCCGGGCCTACCGCTTCGTGGAAAAGGAGGTGCCCGCTGTCGATGTCCCGGATAAAGCAAAAACAGGCTTCGGATCGGGACAGGCGGGGCACACATTCAGTAGCTGTTGATAGAATCGTCTGCAGGTTCGTCGATGAATGGACTTCTGCGGTACATTCCATGATTTCGGAAAGGGTTTTTGTTATCGGGGAAGATTGGTCCAGTTGTATTTCCTCCTTTTCGGCGGTTGAAAACGTACAAAATATCTCCGGATAAGGCATTATTATCAGCCGCTTTGGAAGATGGCACGGTGTAATATAAATATTAATGCAAAAACCATACCGACAGATGCTGAAATTTTTTAGTATTTATTTATTTTAAATACAAAGTGTTGGAAGAATAGTTTTGGGCGCTCGGTGGCGATCAACAAAAAAATGGGCGATTTGTAACGCACAAATTTTGAAGCTCCAATATTTGTTGCTGATTTTAAGGGGGATTCCGTTCGGAGAAATCAGTTCTGAGATTTAGCGGCTTATTTGGCATGGATCGACCACTGTTGCCTGGAAATCGGAAAAAAAATTGAAAGGCTTTGCCGGTCCGGCACGTGAATTGCTGCGAACTAGAGATGGGTTTTTTCTTTAAGGGGGTTGCGTTTGCGAATGCAGCCGCAGGCAAACTCAGATTTCCAAATGAAAATTAAAAATAGCATTGCAGGTCAGATATGCTATTATTTAAACAGGTGATGGAGGTTCTCGAAAAGTTCAATTCTAATGGATTCGGCAGCGATCGATTAAGATTGGTAAACATAGGCTGGGAAGAATCGGTGATGGCCTATGGAAACATTTCGAACAATCACAGCAGGACAAGCAAGCGGAATGGGAAATTTGAGAGCAAGGAAAATTAAAAACAGCCG
>CAZKYZ010000231.1:0-6362 GCA_964557055.1 uncultured Desulfobacterales bacterium | reverse complement strand
TGGTGGACCACAACGAAAAGGTTACGGAAACCAGCGAACACAACAACAGCAGGGAGGCTGACCTTTCCTGCCCCGATTCACCGGCGGCGGGGAATCACCTCGAGCAGGGATTGCAACCCAAAGAAATTGGCACAACCTCCCGGGTCTCACAGATGAAAAATCAGGCCGATGCCACTGCCCGTCTGCGGGCCAGGAGTATCGTTAAAGACGAGACTATCTTGCCCGTAAAGGGCCGGTCTCCGGTAACGAATGGCGGACCGGCAGGGATGGTATTTGCCGGCAAAGAGCTCCTGCCGATTTATCTGTTATTGCCCCGAGGAGGAGAATACAAGATTCCGGGGGGGCGGACAGCCGTCCACTGGGAAACAGGCGGGAGTGATTCCGGCCCTATTTCTTCCGGGGACTGGACCATCCGCCTCAAAAAAGAAGGGGCTGCGTCTGTTAATGAGGTTCTTTTTACCGGAGTTGCCGCCACCGAAACGACCCTATGGGTCGATCTGCCGCGGGGGCTGGACAATGACGATGACTATTACATCCATATTGCCGACAACGCAGATGCAAACCGGTTTGGTCGCGGGCGGGAGTTTACCATCGGCCCTGCCCGGGCTGGCGAATACGTACCTTCGGAGGACAGAAGTGTCACCATTATAGCTCCCCGGGACGGTGAGGTCCTTTACAAACGCAACACACAGACATTTCGCTGGACAACCCACCCTGCCAGTTTGCCGATGCCGGACCGGTGCACCGTTACACTTCTTCCGAATGCACCGGGGATCAATGGTTTTGTAGAAACCATCTACCCCAGCCGTCTGTCCTTTGACACGACAACGCGGGTCTATTCGTGGGGCCGTTACATGGGCAGCGTCGATCCGGGAAACTATCGCGTTCGAATCATTCACTATTATGACGAGCTGGAAGGCAGCGGTCTCAGCGGGTCGTTTATCGGTCAAAGCGGGTTGATTACCGTCGCCGAACCGGCAGGAGACGGCGTTTCGCTGCTGGAACCCCGCCCGGGCATCAGCGTCCATGCCGGAGAGGCCATACCGTTTCGCTGGGAGATTTCTCCGGAGTGGATAACGGCTTATGGCACCCCCGACCATGTTACCATTAGGATTTTTGACAACAACAACGATGAAATGCTCGCTTGTGAACATCCGGCTGACGTCGGTCCTGCCATCCGCATGTCTGATCTGTCGATCCCCGATACAACGCCGGAAGGCGAATATACGGCGTCAATAAGTGTTGGATTTGCAGGAGATTTCATCGTACAGGACAGCGTTTCCGGGATTACGGTGCTGCCCTCGGAAGGGCTTTTCTTCACCTGGCCCATTACACGCGGAACCTTGACCTACGGTCACATGTATCCCATTACCTGGAACGCCCGCGGGGATGCGGCCTACCGAAACGTAAGCATCTACCTGATGCATGGCGGCGCCATCGTCAAGGAGCTGGCCACGGGTGTTCCGGCCATTGCCGGCCGGTGGGAATGGAATCTGGACATCAACTGCAACGATGAACCGGTGGTCCCCGAGGGTACGGACCACTATTTCCGACTGGTCAGTGATGGAAGAGCCCCTTTTGAGGCGGACAGTTACCGGGTGGACATCTTTCTCCCGGAACTGCGGTTTAACAGAGGATCTCCGCGGGCGGCGGACAGCTGGCCCCGGGGTGCCAACCGGCAGGTCCTCTGGTCGCCCGAGAATGTACCCGAAGGGGCTACCCTTAAAATCGACTTGCTGAAAGAGGGCCGTTTCGAGGCCCAGCTGGCGACCGGTGTCCCGGCCAATCGGGATTATTATACGTGGGAAAGGGTGGGCCAAATCTCTTCCACGCACTGGGTTCCTGCGGACGATGACTATAGTTTCCGGCTGGTCCTGGAAAGTTGTGATGCGGTTGTTTCCGAGAGCCCCAGGTTTTCCATCGTGGCGGAGTAGGGAAAAGAAAAACATAAGAAAATAGCAGTGTCTTGACTCTTGACAGGTATACGTCACCTTTAAAAAACCATGACAGAAACTTGGGAAAGGCACTATATTCGTTTTCTCCTACGATGACCCTGATCACGTCCACGCGGTCTCTTCCTTCATATACAACAATTACGGAGGGCATGATTATGTGTATGGGGAACCAGGGGCCGGCTCTTTACAGAATTATGGCAGCAATGCGTCCGCACTTTCATTTTTTGCCTTCTCACGAAACAAATCTCTGGTATTTTCTTACGTCCAGGCAGAACAGGCGGGTGTAATGGCGACCTTCGTTTTAAGAGAGTGTTGCCGTTTCTTGTTAATGAAATACTGGTTTCAGCAGGAACCTGTCCCTTTTTGTTCATATGTGCTTCGTGCAAAAAGATTCGTGATGACAAGGGATACTGGAACAAGATAGAAAGCTATATCGGGGAAAAAGCGGCGCTTTTCGGACGAAAATGCTTCGAAGCGGCTGAAACCGGTTCCGTTAGAGTATCAACCTGTATCCGACGCCGTATATAGTTTCAATCATTTCCCTGCCTGGTAGGGCCCCGCCGATTTTCTTACGCAGGTTCTTGACATGGCTGTCGATGGTGCGGTCGTAACCTTCAAACTGATAACCTTGCACCTTGTCCAGCAATTCACTGCGGGAGAATACCCGTCCCGGGTGGGCGACCAGCACATTGAGTAAACCGTACTCACTGGGTGTGAGTCGCAACGGTTCACCGGCGACAGTCACCTGGCGGGTACCTTCGTCCATAATGATGGGCCCCGCCACGAGTCGCTGCACGGTTTCTGCAGGGCGGGTGCGCCGCAAAACCGCCCGGACACGGGCTACCACCTCGCGGGGGCTGAACGGCTTGCAGATGTAATCGTCGGCTCCCATCTCCAGGCCGATCAACCGATCCACTTCCTCCACTTTGGCGGTTGCCATGATGATAGGGGCGCTGGAAAACTGGCGGACCTCCCGGCAAATGGAGATGCCGTCCATTCCGGGAAGCATGAGGTCCAGGAGCACCAGGGCCGGTGTCAGGCTTTTAATTTTTCTTACAGCCCCTTCACCGCTCGTCAGGACAGTGACCCGGTATCCATCCCGCTCCAGATAGTCTTTCAGGAGTGCGGCGATCTTCTCTTCGTCTTCGATTACCAGAATGTGTTCGTCTGACATGTGAAAACCCCAATGTATTGGTTTTATCTTTTATGCAACTTTTTCCAGGGGGAGCTCCAGGCCGATGCACAGGCCCCCCGCGGGGCTTTTTTCCGCCCAGATCTTGCCACCGTGTCGTTCGATAATTTGACGGCAGATCGACAAGCCCAAGCCACTGCCACCGGTATCCCGGTTCCGGGACGCATCCACCCGGTAGAGACGGTCGAACAGGCGGGGAAGGGCGTCATCGGGTACACCCGGGCCGGAGTCCTGAAAATAAAACTGCAGCAAGGATCCATGAACCCAGCCCGATACCCGGAGAAGCCCGGAAGCGGGAACATATTTGCACACATTGTCGAAAATATTGGTGAATACCTGCTCGAGCCGGTCGGCGTCCCCCTTGATAACCACTTCCGCTATCTCGTCAACGGCCGTTTCGATTTCGATTTGGCATTGGAGAAAGCGGCCCTGGTGGTATTCAAGGACATTTTGCAAAACAGTATGGGGGCATACCGAACGCTCACTGATAGAAAGGGTGTCCGCATCGGCCATTGACAGCATGTGAATATCTTCCACCAGCTTACCCAAGCGCAGGATTTCCGCATGCAAAGAAGCCAGGTTTTTGGGGGTCGCTTCGCGGATACCGTCCTGAAGCGCTTCGACCTCTCCGCGTAAAACAGCCAGCGGCGTTCGGAGTTCGTGGGAAATGTCGGTGAGCCATTGCTGCCGCATGCCTTCTAAATTTTCCAGGGTTTCTGCCATGGTGTTGAAATTTTTTGCCAGTTGCCCGAGTTCGTCACGGGTGGTGGATGCGATACGAACGGAAAAATTCCGTTCGGCCAGTTCCTGTGTACCATGGGTGAGGCGCTGGATCGGCTGCAAGAGGTGCCGGGAGAAAAGAACCGCGATAAGCGCCGTTAAGCCGATTACCGCACAGCCCAAGAGGAAAAGGTCCCTGTTTTGCCGTTCCATGAGGGCAGCCGGTGGTCCCTTGAATTGCTCCCTTTTTTTCAGCCCCAGCCAGCCCACCGTCCGTCCGTCGATGTTCACGGCCACCAGCCTGGCCTGGTCTTCTGGACCCGGTGTGCCGACGATGGGGTGCAGGTTGTCGTCCGACAGGAGCACGCGATCGATATCGTGAAAACGAGAATCCCGTTGTTGGGACGGATCCGATTGCTGGTCCGACCATCTGTCCAACAGGTCCTCCCAGCGCGAATGATCGGCACGAATTTTCTCCCAGCCGGCCTGCGCCCGATAGGCCTCCACCAGCGAGGGAACCATCTGCTGCAGCCGTTCCTGCTCCACCTGCTGGATGTATTCCCTGAAGTTGCGGGAAAAAAGGTAGCGCGAAAAGAACATGGCCCCTACCACAATGGCCAATATCAGAAAAAAGGCCCCAAACAGTTTAATCGACAGTTTCATGCGCTTTTTCCTTGTTGGGGTACAAATGCAAACCCTAACATTACAAACGATAGGGTAAACGATACAGATGGCTTTTCAATAGAGGGATTCTGCCATGATTGCAATCCCCGTTCCCGTTTTCCGCAACCTTTACATACTTTCTACATATTTTCTCCACAATCGGGGATTATACCTGTACCCAGAGCAAACAAAAACGCAGGATCATCATCCCGCATGAAATAAAAAAGCCGGTGGTGACCACGCAAACAAAAGGAGGGTGACATGATACGCATTCGACAAAAAAACAAACGAACCCTGAAAAAAATGATTTGCGTTACCCTGATTGCAGCCTGGCTGGTTCCGGCGGCGCCGCTTTGGGCAGGCCCACAGAAAAAGCATGACAACGATCCGTATCCGGAAAAGGGAAAGATCGAACGGCGGGTGCCTTCCGAGTATCAGGAAATTCGCGGAAAAAACGAAAACTACTATTTTCGTAAGGGTGTCTACTATCGCAAAGGCCCTCGGGGGTTCGTCGTTGTCAGTCCTCCCAGAGGGCTGGTGGTCCCCGTTATGCCTCCGGGTTTCGAAACCCTGATCGTTGCGGGTGTCACCCATTTCCTTTTTGGCGGTGTCTACTACCACAAGGCACCAGGGGGGTACATGGTTGTGGACGAACCCCAGTGGGACAACGGATCGTACCGTAACGGAAACGATGATCGCTACCGGGAACGCCAGGTCGTCTTAGTCAATGCGTATCTGCTCAACGTACGTTCCGGCCCGGGTGTGCGGTATAAGGTGATTGATCGTGCTCATCGCGGCGAACGCCTTGTTGTATTGGACAAGGCACATGGATGGTACCGGGTGCGGTTGCATGGCGGCGGTATCGGCTGGATAATGGGAAAGTATATCCGTAATGCCGGTCCCACAGCCAAAGGATAACCCCCAAACGGACGGCGACACAAAATGAAAAGCATTACCAAAAGAAACGGATCATATTCCACGGCGGGCCGGCACTCCATGATGCTTCTCATGGCAGGAGTGCTGGCCCTGATATGCGGATGCGCGACGGTGGGCCCTGATTATACGCCGCCGGAGATGGCTGTACCGGATACATGGCACAGCCGTGTGGACGACGAAGCGTCTGCAAAAGCGCACCTGTTGGCTTCCTGGTGGCAGGTATTGGCAGACCCCCTTCTCTCCCGCCTGATCGGAGTGGCCGCTATGGACAACCTCGATGTGCAGGAAGCGGCTTCCCGGGTGCGGCAGGCACGTTATCAACGCCTCCAGAGCCTGGCCCCGTTCTTTCCAACAGCGGATGTGACCGGCGCTGCCCGCAAGAGCGGCAGCCGCGATGCCGATAACAAAGAAACGGTCAACAAACTCTATTCGGTGGGGTTTGACGCCAGCTGGGAACTCGACATCTTTGGCGGTACCCGGCGGGCGGCGGAAGCCAGCCAGGCCGACATGGAAGCCCAGGTCGAGGGGCTTCACGACGTGATGGTCACTTTGCTGGCGGAGGTGGTTGTCAATTACATCGATCTGCGCACTTCCCAGGCCAAACTCGCTGCCACCCAAAGCAATGTCGCGTCCATGCAGGAGACGTGGGAATTGCTGACGGCACTGTCAAAGGCCGGTATCGGGGATGAATTGGCTGTTTCCCAGGCCCGCTACAACCTGGAAAACGCCCGGACCAAAATTCCGGATATCGAACTGCAGCGGGAGGCTGCCATGAACCGTCTGGCCGTTTTGACCGGGCAGCCGGCGGGGACCTTACACAGCGAACTTGCCGATGAAAAACCGATCCCCGTGTTCGATACCGATCTCGTCATCGGCGTGCCGGCCGACGTAATCCG
>CAZKYZ010000230.1:0-6364 GCA_964557055.1 uncultured Desulfobacterales bacterium | reverse complement strand
GGGATTCTGAAAGCGCATAGTGATACTCCTCTTGTAATCATCCCCGTCGGTACCGCCAATGTCGTGGCTCGCGAGCTTGGAATTCCGCGCTCATCACCGCGAAATGCCGCGCAAAGCCTTCTGCTATCATCCATCAGAGACTTCGATATCGCCTTCTGCAACAACAAGCCGTTTCTGGCCAATACCGGCGTTGGTTTCGATGCCGATGTCGTCGCCGCTGTTCATCGTTTCCGACAAACGCTCCCACCGAATAAGAGTTTTAGAATGCTGCACTACATTCCAATTGGTTTTTCGGTTCTGCTGCGCCACCGGCTTCACCGGCTATTCGTCCGTATCGACGATACAGAAATTAAAGGCAATTTTACGGACGTCATTGTGTGCAACACGCGAAATTATGGTGGCGTCATGTCCATGACACCGGACGCTTTACCAGACGATGGACTTCTCAATTTCTGTCTGAGAAAGCGTACTTCCATATTCGGAATATTTCGCCAAATGCTCTTTGCTCTCACCGGATGGAAAGATCGTGGAGCTGCGTTATATTTGCAGGGTAGAAGGATCGAAATCCGATCTGTAGAAGCCTGTGCTTCTCAGATAGATGGTGATCCTGCCGGTGACACTCCTTTGGACATATGCATCGGGCCAAAAAAGTTCGGGATTCTAGCCCCATGAGAACATAGAATATGAATTGCCCAAAATGTAATTATGCCCAAAACGGAGAAAATACGGAATGTGTAAAATGCGGAATTATTTTCGCGAAATACGTTTCTGCGCTCAATTCCAAACCGAGAACTGCTCAAACCGGTATATCGGGTTCTTCTCCAACGGGCGACCAACCTTCGATGTCCTTTGGTAATTTATTTTTTTACACAAAAGCCGAGGACACCAGAATTTACTTTTATGGAAGATTGATCCTGTTTCTTTTCCTGATGCTGTGGGGTATCCGGTTTGTATTCTCTTCCATGGAAAACAACTACGCCGGTCATTCATTTATGCACCTTGTAAACTTGCCGTTTCATGAAGCCGGGCACATATTCCTTCGGCCGCTTGGCCCTTTTATGACCTCTCTCGGAGGGACGATCGGGCAGATACTGATGCCATTGACCTGCTGCGCTGTTTTGCTGATCAAAACACGGGATACTTTTGGCGCAGCCGTTACATTGTGGTGGTTCGGGCAGAATTTCTTTGATATAGCACCCTATGTTAACGATGCCCGATCGCTCAGCCTACCGCTTGTCGGAGGGAACTTCGGGTATTCTTCTCCGTATGGTTTCCATGACTGGGAATTTATTCTCACCGAAACCGGATTGCTGCAATATGATCATTTTATCGCAAAATTATGTGTAACGACAGGAATGGCTATTTTCCTTATTTCATATGTTTGGGGCGGCATCCTTTTGTTTAAACAGTATAATAGCCACAACGAATAACCTGACGTAAAACACATTCCAACGACAAACGTAATGACCTTGCCGGAAACTGACTTTTGCGTTCAATGTTCGAAAAACATGAATGCATGATAGCTTTGTAAAGCGGATGGAATGAAACTTTCGGAAAGTATCGTCGAATCAAAGCGGATCAGATTGCCGGACCGAGACGATCGCATCGCCAAAAACAACGGCCCTGCCAGGGAAGCAGCCGGCTTGCGTACCAAAGGTTCCCCTATTTTACCGGAAACGGTTCAGCTCCGTTGGGTCCCTCCGTCAGGGCTGACGTTTGCCACCGGGATTGAATTCATACTGCGATGTATAGAAGAATGGACAGAATCAACAGAAAGTGTTGAAAATCATGGCGATAAACATTTGACCTTGAGAAATGCATTTTGCTTATGAAAAGCCTGAAGTTTCTAACGATATTTTTCCTGATGGGATTGCTTTTGTCAAGCTGCTCTTCAGGAAAAGACTGGCGTACCGCCAACCGTGAATCTGCCGGGATCGCACCATACCCCGCCGTCATAAATGAAGCAGTTCTGCACGTTTACGGTGCCAGAGCCTGGGGTTGGCACGGCTGGTTTGCCGTTCACACCTGGATCGCTGCCAAACGGACCGGGGAGGGCTATTACACAGTGTACGACGTTGTCGGTTGGCGCGGCCGCCGCGGAGAACCGGTCCTGAGGATCACCCCGGACATCCCCGACCGCTATTGGTACGGCAAAAAACCTCGGCTTCTCAAAGAACACAGAGGGGCAGGGGTCGACGAACTGATCGATGCCGTCGATACGGCAGCCCGTGCTTACCCCTGGAAAAATACCTATAGCGCCCTTCCAGGCCCCAACAGCAATACCTTCACCGCCTGGATCGCAAAACAGGTGCCGGAACTGGATCTGGAACTCCCCTTTTCCGCTCTCGGCAGCGGCTACGTGGATCAGGATTGGCATACGGAGTTATCGGAATGACGTCCCCCGTGTCTGGCACCATGAATCGTTTGATGAAATTATCTGTACAAAATGTATGTGTTTGGAACGACCAGAAAAATGAACCGGGTAAAGCGCGATGAAGATTGATTTGATAGGGGCACCGTTCAACAGTGACGGTACCGCACCAAAAAAGGAAAATCCAGCCAAAGCGCTCCGGGATTATGGACTGATCCGTCTGTTATCGATGGCGCACGCTGTCAGCGACTACGGGGATATTGAGATACCGAAACCAGAGAATTACCGGCACCAGCATACGCGTATCTTGAATCTTGGTGCATTGCAGGCAACTTCCCGCCTGCTTGCAACAACACTCCATGGCATTCTGGATCCAAACAGATTCTCGATCGTTCTCGGCGGCGACTGTGCCATCCTGATTGGTATTCTGGGTGCCTTCGCCACCAGAAACATTCAAGTGGGTCTTGTCTTTCTTGATGGTCATGCGGATTTTCAAAACCCCGCGACATCACTGACCGGAGAAGCAGCTGATTCCGAACTTGCCTTCGTAACGGGCCGGGGTCCGGAAGAAATTACCAGATTGTTTGAAAAATATCCCCTGATAGCGGATGAAGATGTTGTTGTTTACGGTATCCGCGAACCCGATCTAATTGCTGAATCAGATATTCAGGTATACAATAAGAAACAGATGATTCATAACGGGATAGCGCATTCAGTCAAGGAAGGATTGCGTAAACTAACCGCTTCCAAAATGCCTTTGTGGCTGCATTTTGATGTGGATGTGATTGATCCGGGTTTGGTTCCGGTTCTTTTCCCTATTTTTAAAAGGTAGCATCGCGCTGACATGGGCTATCAGAAACTGATTTTGCATCTGCCGACGGATTACCGCGAAGAGCAAATCCGCCATGGCATTCAAAAAGAACTCCAGGTTGCGGTGTTCACGTATCAGATCGAGAAGAAAAGCCTCGATGCCAGGCAGAAAAACAATATTCATTGGAACATACAGGTCGGTGTCTTGTCGCCCCGCATCAAAAGTCCACCACCGGATACAGCACCACTGTTGTCTATTCCCCACCAGAAGGGAAAGGGAAAAGTGGTGGTTGTCGGGAGTGGGCCCGCTGGTTTTTTCTCCGCATTTGTGCTCCAGAAAGCAGGATATCGGGTCTCGCTGATCGAAAGAGGAACCCGTGTAGAAAAACGTGCGGCAAGAATTCAGCGATTCGAAAAGACAGGCGTGTTTGACCCTCTCGGCAATTATGTCTTTGGTGAAGGTGGAGCAGGGACATTTTCGGACGGGAAACTGACCTCCCGAACAAAGAATATCTCACAAGAAAAGGCTTTTGTGATATCCAGTTTTATAGATGCCGGCGCACCGGCCGAAATCGGCTATTTGGCGCACCCGCATGTGGGGAGTGACAACCTCAAATCCATCATTAAAAATTTGACCAAACAATTTCAGGCCATAGGTGGCCGCACCTATTTTGAAACAAGTCTCGATGATCTGAAAATTCGAAATGGAAGTGTCGATGAAGCAATTACATCGCAAGGAGGGCTTGAAGCCGATCATGTCATTATTGCGCCGGGCCATTCCGCTTATGATACCTATCGTATGCTGATCCGGCGCGGTGTACAGTTCAAACTGAAAAATTTCGCCATCGGTTCCCGCATGGAACACCCGCAGGAACTGATCAACAAAGCCCTTTGGGGACAGGGGTATTTGCCCGGGGTAAAAGCGGCTGAATACCGTCTGGCGTCAAAAGGAGATGGAAATTTTCCCGTTTACACTTTTTGTATGTGTCCGGGAGGTGTTGTCGTTCCGGCCGCAGCAAGCCGGCACACGAATATCGTCAATGGAATGAGCCTCTATGCACGAGATGGAAAATATGCCAACGCCGGTTGTGTGGCCGGCATAAATTTAGAAAAGGTGATGGGACAGGAAGTCTCTGCTCTGGAGGCGCTGGATTGGCTGGAATCGCTGGAAATGACTTTCTTTGATTTTGCCGGAGGGTTCCAGGCGCCCGCTTGTGGCATAAAGGAATTTATTGATCAACGAAAAGGCAACGGGACTTCCCCATCCAGCTATACCTTTGGATTGAAACCGGCTGCATTGTGGGAATTGCTTCCATCTCCTGTCAGCCGGTCACTCTGTATAGGGCTGAAAGATTTCGGCCGAAAAATAAAAGGGTTTGAAACCGGCACACTGATGGGATTGGAAAGCAAGACTTCCTCTCCCATTCAGGTGTTGCGGGAAAAAAGCGGCCGCTGTGTGGGCTTCGACAATCTGTTCATCGTCGGCGAAGGCAGCGGATTTGCCGGCGGCATCATCTCCAGTGCCGTCGACGGAATTAAATGCGCCCTGAAAATAGTTTGTTTCCATCCATAAGAAAGTAATCAATCGGCGGCAGACCTGCCAACCAGTCAGCGCGCTCAATTGGTATCTTTCGCCAGGTCGCTGAAATTGGCGATTCCGTCAAACAAACCGGACGCCCCCCGGGACGGCTCCACACCAGCGACAGTTCCACATTCAGGGCAATTTGCCGCAACAGCGGGTTCCCCCCGCAGAAACAGCCGGCTGAATCGATGGCCGCATTCTAAACAAACATATTCGGTTGTCGGCATGACCTCCCCTTCCCTTTGAATCTGGTGCCCATGGACTTTTACGACATTGGGGCGAATAATAACAGTTCCGGGAAACACTATATCATACAACCTCTCATATTTCCAAAGGGATCCTGGAAAATGTGATTATACAACAATCATTCGGCAGGTTAGCGGCTTTTCAACATTCTGCACCCGTTGGTTTTTCAGGTGGCGAAATCCGTTGTTCGGACCTGATCAACACATATAATGGCAAAAAAAGTGACCCCACCCTTGCTTTTTTGCGATTTCCGCTTATTTTTTTGGTGCACCCTGCCTTTCAGCGGCGGGGTTTGCCTTTTTTAGGGAAAATGACAGATAATCTACGGCGTGCGTATGCCGTAAAAAACCACAAATTCGGGAGAAAAAAATGATCGATTGTTCTCAGATTACACTGTACAGCGGCGGACATCGGGGTGCCGAGGCGGAATTCGGAAAAACAGCTGAGAAATGGGGCATCCAGGAAGTTACTTTTTCGTTCGAAGGCAACCCTGTTGAAAGGAAAAGAGGCCTGCACATTCTAGGACCGGATGAACTCGACAAAGGCGACGTCGGTATGGCCATCGTCTCACTTCGAATGGGACGTACCTATTCCAGGGCAAACAAGATCCGCATGGTGATCCAATCCATTTTCCACATGGTCAATAAGGGCTACCATGTGATTGCCATCGGTTGGATTCAGCCGGATGATACCGTCAAGGGCGGTACCGGGTGGGGGGTGGAGCTTGCCAAGCTTTTTAATCGCCCCGTCCACGTTTACGATCAGGACAAAAAAGATTGGTTTGCCTGGAAGGACAATTGTTGGGTGGCGGATACGCCGATCATTACCGATAAGACCTTCGCCGGTACCGGCACACGCAATCTCGATGCCGACGGCATGAAGGCGATTCATGATCTTTTCGAACGGTCCTTCTCATCAGCCGTGTAACGTGCATGTAAAACGATGCCAGCCGGATCGTTTCCACCGGCCTGAGAATACCAAGGGGCTGTTTTCATTTGTTCAGTCCAATCAAATGATTATTCCGCTGATACAAGGCCGGCTCCGACAGCCCTGGCTCTCTCCAACAGCTCGGCATCATTTTCTGCCGCCTTCCGGTCCAGGCTGGCGCCGTACTGGTGGAAAAATTCATAATGCCCGGCTCCAAGCGTAAGGGGAATCATTTCCAGCCATTCATTCAGGTGCTTGTAAAACTGTGCAAAGATTTTGGGCGGTTCGGTATCACCGCGGGATATGACAAATACGAGCTTTTTTTTGGCAGGAAACGCAGATTCGTAGGTGTCCTCACCTGTTTCCGGGTTTCGGATGATCTTGAAAAAGCTGTAAAACCGGTCCACAAGCATCTTGAATTGTGCGGT
>CAZKYZ010000229.1:0-6364 GCA_964557055.1 uncultured Desulfobacterales bacterium | reverse complement strand
TCAATAAACGTTTGCCTGCGAAGCAATCAACGTCGCCAAATTTTACAAATTAACCAATTAACGAATCAACGAATTACCCCGTACTGGATCGCAAATTTGGAATTGCGAAAACACGGGCAAAACCTGTTTTTCCCGCAGAGACGCAGGGGCGCAGAGAGCATAGGGCAGAGAGCTAAGAACTATGAGCCAAGAGCCAGGTATTTGCTGTTTCCTCCTCACTCCTCACTCCTCACTATTCACTGTTTACTACTCACTGTTTACTGTTCACTGCCCTTTCCCCTACCCCTTATCCACAATGTCGTAAACCGCGGCCAGGGCTTCGTCCAGCTTTTCGGGCTGTGTTCCTCCCGCCTGGGCCATATCCGGCCGGCCGCCGCCACTGCCGCCGACCCTGGCGGCCACCTCTCTGATAATGTTGCCCGCGTGGAAACGATCCGTCAGGTCTTTGGTGACGACGGCAATCAGCAGTGCCTTTGAATCGGCAGCGCTGCCCAAAACAACAATACCGGAGCCGAGCCGGTCCCGCAGCTGGTCAGCCAGATCGCGCAGACCGGACGGATTGTCCACGGCAACTTTGCGGGCAATGATCTGCACCCCTTTAACGGTCTTGAAATCATCGTCGTCAGCGGCAGCGGACATGGCTGCGATCTTGCCTTTCAGCCGCTGGATTTCTTTCTCCGTGCGTTTTTGTTCGGTGACCATTTTTTCGATTCTTTCGGGAAGTTTTTCCGGTTTGTCCCGCAGCAGGCGTCCGGCGTCCTGCAGAATCCCGTTCATGTGCTGCACATACTCCAGGGCAACCGCACCGGTTACCGCCTCAATCCGGCGGACGCCGGAGGCAATACTCGATTCCGACACCAGCTTGAAGAGACCGATGTTACCAGTTTTTTGGGTATGCGTTCCGCCACAGAGCTCCTTGCTGAAGGATTCCAGAGACACCACCCGCACCCGGTCGCCGTACTTCTCCTCGAACAACGCAGTAGCACCGGACTGAAAGGCTTCTTCAGCCGCCATTTCAACAACCCCGGTTTCCATGTTCGCGCGAATGCAGTCGTTTACCAGCGCCTCGATACGGTTGAGGGTCTCCATCTCAATCTGTGAAAAATGGGTAAAATCAAAGCGCATTCGATCGGGAGATACCATTGAACCGGCCTGTTTGACATGATCGCCCAGTTCGCTTCGCAAAACGGCGTGCAGGATGTGCGTGGCCGTGTGGTTGCGTTCGGTGGCTCCCCGTTTCTCGGCGTCCACACGAAGCAGAACGGTGTCACCTTTTGCCAGGGTGCCGCTGGTCACATCGCCCTTGTGGATAATGAGGCCTGTGGGATCTTTGGCGGTGTCGAAAACGTCAATATGCAGGCCGCCTGCGGAAGTAATGACGCCGCAATCCCCGACCTGCCCGCCTGATTCTGCGTAAAAAGGCGTCTCCCCGGTAACGATCTCCACCCGGGATCCGGCGCCGGCCTGGCCTACCTCCACATTGTCTTTAACGATCAGGGATACTGTTGATTCCAGCGAAATGTCTTCGTATCCCTTGAATACGGACTTGTTGCCGTCTGCCGAAAAGTTCTTGTAGGCGTCGGACAGATTGGAAAAACTGGCAACCGAGCGTGATTTTTCCTTCTGCACGGTCATGGCCGCATCGAAACCGTCCATGTCCAGGAGCATGCCGCTGTCCCGGACGACATCCCGGACAATATCCACGGGAAACCCGAAGGTGTCGTACAGTTTGAATATCAGGTGCCCGGGGATCCGGTTCTCCCCTTTTGCCCGCAATTCGGCCAGTTCATCGTTCAACAGGCGCAAACCGTTATCCAGGGTTTCCGAAAAACGGTTTTCCTCATTGCGGATAACGCTGGCAATAAATGTTTCGGCCTCCCTCAAATCGGGATATGCGTCCCTCATGATCTCAAACACCACCCTGGCGGTGTCATGCAAAAAGGGTTTGATCAGGCCGATATTGCGGCCGTAACGGATGGCCCGCCGCATGATCCGGCGAAGAACATATCCCCGTCCGTCATTGGAAGGCAGCACGCCGTCTCCGATCAGAAAAGCGGCGGCGCGGCTGTGATCGGCAATGACTTTCATGGCGACATCGGCGCCGGCGTTGTCGCCCAGAGCATATCCGGACAGGTCCTCCACTTTTTTCATGATGGGCAGGATCAGGTCCGTCTCGTAATTGGTGGGAACATCCTGCAGCAGGGAAACGATCCGTTCCAGCCCCATGCCGGTGTCGATGCTCGGCTTGGGAAGGGGGGTCAGGGTTCCGTCGGCATCCCGGTTGAACTGCATGAACACCAGGTTCCAGATCTCCAGAAAGCGGTCGCATTCACAACCCAGCTGGCAGTCCGGCCGGCCACACCCGTGGGCATCGCCCCGGTCAATATGAATTTCGCTGCACGGGCCGCAAGGCCCGGTATCGCCCATGGCCCAGAAATTGTCCGCTTCCCCGAACCGGACAATACGATCTCTGGGAACGCCGATATTGGTATGCCAGAGATCAGCGGCCTCGTCATCGTCCAGATATATGGACACCCATAGTTTATCAGCCGGCAGCCCGTACCCGTTGGTAAGCAGGTCCCAGGCAAAGTCGAGGGCTTTTTCCTTGAAATAGTCCCCGAAGGAAAAGTTGCCCAGCATTTCAAAAAAAGTGTGGTGGCGAGCCGTATAACCCACGTTTTCCAGGTCATTGTGTTTACCGCCGGCTCGCACGCACTTCTGGGACGTGGTTGCCATGGAATAGTCCCGCTTCTCCTCGCCCAGAAAAGTTCTCTTGAACTGGACCATTCCGGCATTGACAAACAACAGGGTCGGATCATCGGATGGAACCAGCGAGGAACTTCTCACGATACGATGGTCGTGCTTTTCGAAATATTTTAAAAACTGCTGCCTGATGTCATTGCCTGTCATATTTTTCTCCAATGAACACTATTCGTTCTCCGTCTTTTCAGCCGCTATCGGCGCCGCATCCTTTTTTGGGGCCGCATCCTTCAACAACCCGATCGTCGCTCTCACCCGCGCATTGGCCGATTCAAAAATATCCGGGTTGTCCTTAAAAAACCGTTTTACGTTTTCGCGCCCCTGGCCGATACGCTCTCCTTCGTATGAATACCAGGAGCCGCTTTTGTCGATGATGTTCACTTCCACGCCCACATCTAGCAGATCGCCGACAGCAGAGATACCTTCACCGTACATGATATCAAACTCGGCATTTTTAAAAGGCGGGGCCATCTTGTTTTTGAGGACCTTGACTTTCGTGCGGTTGCCGACAACCTCCTGGCCTTCCTTGATGGCTCCGGTACGACGAATCTCCAGGCGCAGGGAAGCGTAGAATTTGAGCGCATTGCCGCCCGAGGTCGTCTCCGGATTCCCGAACACCACCCCGATCTTCATACGGATCTGGTTGATAAAAATCACGGATGTCATGGTCTTGCCGATGGTTCCGGTCAGTTTGCGCAGGGCCTGGGACATGAGTCTTGCCTGAAGCCCCATATGGGAATCCCCCATCTCCCCCTCGATTTCGGCCCGGGGCACCAGGGCGGCCACGGAATCGATCACCAGGACGTCAATAGCTCCGCTGCGGACGAGCATATCCGTAATTTCCAGGGCCTGCTCCCCGGTATCCGGCTGGGATACCAGAAGTTCGTCGCAGTTGACACCCAGTCTGCGGGCATACCCCGTGTCCAGGGCGTGTTCGGCATCGATAAAGGCGGCGATGCCGCCCTTTTTCTGCGCTTCGGCAACGACATGAAGCGCCAGGGTCGTTTTGCCGGATGACTCGGGGCCGAATATTTCGATGACCCGGCCTCTGGGAAAACCACCGATGCCGAGGGCTGCATCCAACGCAATGGAACCAGTGGAAATTACCGGAACATCGATCACCGGCTTGCTGCCGAGTTTCATGATGGCCCCTTTGCCGAACTGCCGTTCAATCTGCAGCATGGCGGATTCAACCGCTTTGTCTTTATCTGGTAGCACTGCCATTTTTTCCTCCTGATTTACCGGTATCAAACCGAATGGTTGTGAAAATCATACAAATGTCTGTTTCTGCGCCAATTCCGCCGTACAAAGAGAAGTGTAAACCGGGCCTTCCGGCCGCAGCACACTTTGATACAGATGGACACTCCTCACCGGAAACCGGTCCGATGCAAACCCGCCCTGTTTCCGGATGGCCGCCACCAGCCTTGTGGGATGGATGGCGCCTGTAACGCGCCCCAGGGTCAGATGGGCCCGAAAAGGGCGTGTCTCTGCGGAAAACCCGCAGCGGGTCAACGCACCGCATAACCGCCCGTGCAAATCGGTCAGCCTGTCGGTTTCACCGCTAAGACCGCACCACACAACCCGTGGTTTTCGTATCTTCGGAAAGAGGCCCAGTCCCTGCACGGCCAGCCGCAGCGGCGGCCCGCCCGCCAACGTCGTAATCATAGCGCTTTGGGCGTCTTTCAGCTGCCGTTGGTCCAGGTCTCCGAGGAAGCACAGGGTCAGGTGAATAATTTCCGGCCGAACCCAGCGAATCCGCAATTCGTATCGTTTCAGCCTTTCCTGAAGCGCAGCCATCTGCTCCCGGACCACGGCTGGCAGGGGTATCGCGATAAAGGCACGAACGGAATCCGGCATCTGGAGCGACTTTCCTCAACAATCCGGGAATCAACGGTTTCCAACCTGTACCCGCAACTACACCGGCAGGGTAAACTGCGGTTCACCGAGCAAAAACTTCCCCCTGGCAATCCGGTTTTTCAGTGTATCCGCAATTTCGCGAGCCCTCACAACACTGGAGAGAGGAACCGTCTGGACCTCCCTGCCCCTGACCGTGATGGACCCGCTTTTGAGCTGGGCATAGCTGACTTGTGCCAGGCTTTGTGATTTTCCGTTGGGATAATCATCACCGTAATCGATCACCTGGGTAAAAATCTCTTCGTCGGATATTGCCGTAAACCGGGCCATGTCTTCATTGAGAATCGGGATCGGAATTCCCAGTCCCACCGCCAGAGAACACCCGTACCCCAGCAGACTGACACCCACGATCCATTTGGGGCTCATCTGGTGAAGATCTCCCATGACGCTGATGGTTCCGGACGGATGAATGGGGATACCTTTATTCGTTCGTTCGACCCCGGGTTTGTGCTGGGATCCGGACCAGACAACATATCCCTCGCCACCCCCCAGAAAAATTCGGGTGCCGATACCGATGGTGCGGTAGTAAGGGTCATTGAACAGCGGGCTTAACTGTCCGGCGGAACAGTAGTTGGCATTGGCCATCTTCGGTTTCAGAGCGCCCATGTAGGTGTATACGGTTTTGCTGTTCAGGTTGACGGCACAGTTGTAATTCTGGTACCCGTTGCGCGGATTGCACAATACGGCATAGGGCAGCTCTTTAAGGGTCAGTTTATTTTCGTATTCCGTGCGCGGATAACAGTGGGTGCCGTAACCGGTAGCCCTGAGCAGAACGGGGTTGCCGGCAACCAGGTCCTGAAGGACATGTCCGCCGCCGTAATTGAATTCACCCGGATAGACCTTGTTCAAGGGATCGTCCTCGCTCGGTTCGGTAGCACCGATGTAACAGTCCACGGCGGCGATGCCGGCATAGGCGGGAACGTCGTTCAGCCATGTTTTGGAAGCCTTGATGCCGGGGACGGAATGGCCGAAATTGATAAAGGCCCCCGAAGAGCACATGGGCGCAAAGGTACCGGTGGTGACCACATCCACCCTGCGGGCAGCTTCTACAGGGCCTTCTGCCTGAACCACCCCGATCATTTCTTCGGCGGTCAGCACCACAACCTGGCCGGATTTGATTTTCCGGTTAATCTCCTGAAAGGTTTTGTTGATTGTATATTTTTTCATTGCCTGTATTCCTCAGCGTTATCCGCCAGCATTTTCCATACCGCGGATACTCTCTATTTTTCTGGTGATGTTGTTCTGGATCCACGAGCCGTCCCACCATTCCACAGGTGTGACGAAAGTGTTGTGAATCAACATACCAAAATGGAGATGATCACCACCGGCCAGCCCGGTTTCACCCGTCAGGCCAATGATATCTCCATTGTTTACCTCCTGCTTTTCAGCGACATCGATTTGGCTCAAATGGGAATACGTGGACAGCAAACCGAAACCATGGTCGATGACGATCGTTTTTCCGTAAATACCGATTTCTCCGGTAAATACAACCCGGCCACTGTTGGCGGCAGGCACCTTGGCATGGGTTGTCGATGCCAGATCAATGCCCAGATGAACCTGCTGGTCGACAGTATCGGAGCCGTATCGATAAGAGCGCAGGTCCGCAAAAGCGGCTTTGCGGGCTGCGTTGGGAAGTCTCTGAAAAGCGCCCGCCCACATCATGCGGTTTTCGGAAGCCCCTCCGACTGCC
>CAZKYZ010000228.1:0-6376 GCA_964557055.1 uncultured Desulfobacterales bacterium | reverse complement strand
AATGCTGCTGCCGCGGCACGAACGTGAAGAAGACCATGAAGATCCCAGGCTGGAAATTGCCCGTCCGCTTCTGGAATATATTCAAATGCAATCCGTAGCCGAGCAGCTGGCCGTCAAGCCTTTTCTGGGAGAGCATACTTTTTCCCGCCGGCCTGTTGAAAAAAAATATGCCGATCCTTCCGAAGGTGAATATATCAAAGTCGGCCTTTTCGAACTGATCGACGCTTTCCAGGGGATTTTGAAAAACCTGTCCGCTGAGCATCGTGTGGATATGACCTCGGACAGGATCACCGTTGGTGAACGGATAACGGAAATTACCGACATGCTGGAGAAGAAAGGCTCCGTAACCTTTAAAGAACTGTTTTTAGTAAATTTCGGTAAAAGCCATATTATCATAACCTTTCTGGCGGTACTGGAGATGGCCAAGCTTTGCCTGATACGCATAGCGCAACACACCCAAAATGGAACAATAAGACTTTTTTATGTGTAGTTCAAAACCATGGACGATTTAACCAATATTATTGAAAGCCTCCTTTTCGCTGCGGATGAACCACTCGGTCTGGATCGTCTTAAAGCTGTGATCCCGCAGGCCACCACGGCAGATATCCGGGCAGCCCTGAATGCGCTTGTGGAAGAATATGAAACAAGGCGTGGCGGCTTCCACCTGCGCGAAGTTGCCGGCGGGTTTCAGATTCGTACCCGTCCGGAATATGGCCGGTGGGTGAAAGAACTGCTGAAACCGAGCCCCCTGAGACTCAGCAAAGCGGCACTGGAGACGCTTGCCATCATTGCCTATAACCAGCCTGTCATTCGCAGCGATATTGAACATATCCGCGGCGTGGATTCCGGTGGAACCCTTCGGATGCTCATGGAAAAAAAACTGGCCCGAGTTCTCGGACGCAAGGAGATACCGGGGAGGCCACTGATTTATACCACCACGAAATTCTTCCTGGAGCTCTTTGATCTGAAAAGTCTGAGGGATCTGCCCTCCCCTAAGGAAATCGAAGAACACACTGTTTCACAGGATGATACGGTACCTGTTGAACAAGAGCCGCCGATGGACGCCGCTGCGACAGCAGAGCCCGAGATATCGGAAAATCCTGATACGGACATTTGACAAGCTTGTCCGAATTGCCGTATAACGCCGAGCATTGACGGTACACCATAATACCTGCAATTCGGAGACCGGAATTGTCTTGGCAAACCACAGGATAACAACCAGAATCATCAGGCCTGCCGTGTGGCTCGCCGCGGCTGTTCTTTTTTACGGATGTTTCCCAAAGCCGCCGCTGAGCCATCCGGATTCCGTGTCCAGCCTTTTGGGTCCCAATCCTCCCGGATCCGTCGCTATTCTTCCATTTGGCAACGGAACAGATAAAAAAGAAATCGAAGAATTTGTCCGCAGAAGTTTTTACAGCCACCTAAGCGTCCGTTCCTACCAGGACGTCGAACTATTCCGGATCGATTCCCGCCTGCGCCAAAATGGTCTGGAGACTCCTGCCCAATATCGGCAGACATCTCTGCATAAGTTGGGGCAGATTCTCTCCTGTGATGCCGTAATTTTCGGCAATGTGACCGAATTCGATCGAATCTTTGCCGGCATTTATTCCCAGTTGAGCGTTGGCGCCGAAATTGAAATGTGGGATACCCGCACAGGGCAACGTTTGTGGCAGGACGATCATATCGAACGCAGTCACGAAGGAGGTGTTCCGCTCAGTCTCCTGGATGTGCCCATGATCGCCATCCGAACTGGATTGAACCTCACGGATTCCGTAAAAATCGAGACCGTCGACGGGCTTTGCCGTTACCTGGCCGGCCGACTGCCGGCCCCGGATGTTGAATTGGAAGAGGTGGCCACCCGCTATCATTATTTGATCCAGGTGGGCGCATTTATCGACTCGTCCAGGGCGGAAAAACTAGTTGGGGATCTTCGATTGATCTCATATCCCGCCTTTATCCAAAAATTCATCCAAAATGAGGAATTGTGGCACCGGGTCGTTATCGGGCCTTTCGAAAGCCAGCAAGAAACCCGCCTGGTAAAGGAAAAAATTGAAAGGGAACTGGCCTGGAAATCATTCGTGCACAAGGTCTCCCCTTCTGTTTCGTCAACACAATAAAATTCTTGTCTAAACAGCAATTGCATGGTAGACAGATCGAATTAGCAGATAATGGTTTGCGAGAAAATAAAACCATGAAAACGGGTATGTAAGGAGGAATAGTAGATGGCAAATGATACCAGACTCACTTCGATCATCAGCGTAGTTGTCGTAGGCTCCCTGTTTTGGATGATGCTCATTTTCGCCGACAAACAGGATACAGCACCCCACACCGCCATTAAATTTATCAAAGCTTACTACAACTTGGACCCGTCGATGGCAGATCTGATTTGTGATGATCAGAAAATCCTCGATGATGTTGATGTTGTCGAAGCCTATATTTATGCCAAAAGTCAGGATGCCGGCCGGAAAGGCTTTGGCCAAAGCTGGGAAAAAAGCGCCGTCTACCAGATCAAAATCGAACCTGTTCCTCAGGATACCGAAACAGTTCGCTACAAAATATCGGCTGTTACCCGCAAATCAATCCATCCGGTTTTCGCCTGGGTTGCCAACCTGTTTGCAATCGGAGAATCCCACCCTGTGGTTGAAACGGTAGATATGATTCAGGAAAACGGCGTCTGGAAAGTGTGCGGAACCTTTTTCACGTCATAGTGCATAGACCGTCTATGTTGGTTCAGATAAATCGTATACCCGGCAGATCGTCTGCCGGGTGATGTTTCCCCGCCCGATCACAAGTATGCTGCATACCGATGGACCAGCCTTATAAAGCCCTTCAGAACCGAGCCCGGGAATTGGCGGCAACCTTGCCTGCGCCGGACTTCTACCAACAATTCAAGGACTTCCATCGGTTTTCCAGACAGTTTCTGGAAAGCAACCCGACTTTGAAAGAGATCCACCGGTTTGTTTTACAAACCATCGAACGCGATTTTGGTCACGGCATACGCCATTCCGTCAAGGTGTCTGAAGACGCAGGCGTCCTTGTCTTGATTGCCGGACAGTGCGGTATTTATTATAAAGAAAGCGACAGGCATCGGGCTTTGCTGCTTACCCAGTCTGCCAGCCTTCTGCACGATATCAAACGCAAAGAAAAAAACCATGCCCGAAAAGGCTCCCTTTATGCCAAAACCGTTTTGAAAAACTATCCGTTTACATCCAAGGAGGCAGAAGACATCTGCCTGGCTATCCGAAACCACGAGGCGTTCAAGCCCACCCTGCCTTGTCGCTCACCACTCGGACATATCATTTCCGATTGTCTGTATGATGCCGACAAATTCCGCTGGGGACCGGACAATTTTACCGACACCATCTGGGAAATGCTCACCTGTCTAAAAATCCCGCCTGCCGATTTCGTCCGCTTGTACCCGCAGGGAATTCAAAACCTGGAAAGAATAAAGCCGACATTTCGTACTCCCACCGGAAAAAAATTCGGTCCCCAGATGATCGATATGGGTATTCATATCGGTAATGTTCTGATGACGGAAGTTGAAGCAGGCATTCTGGATGGATGATACCGTTCGGATGCACCCGGAAATCCCTATCAGGGTTGTTCAGCTTGACTGCCATAACGCAGACTATATCGTATAGAAAACAGATCGACGACACATGAAATACAATAATCTGACAACGACCTATTTTTCATCTTATGAAGAGAGGGAAACCGCATTCCGGAAAACCGTCTCCAATCTGATTCCCAGGAAACATCTGGGGCCTGCGATATTCTGGAAGGATTTTACCAGCCTGTCGATCGACCGGGCAATCTCTCCAATAGGCTGCAAAAAAGGTTTTATTACCAGCAACCCAAGAGACTGTCTTGTTTTTGGTATACCCCGACAGGTGCTCACTGCCGCCGGATTACAGGCATTGTCGACAGTACCCCGAAAACCGGTTCTCGTAGAGGAAGTACTGCAGCGGTTTGGCCTCCTGGATCAGGCCGACCAGCCGGTTCGAACGCTCTCGGGGGGCGAAACCGTAAAACTGGCCATTGCCAAGACCTATATTGAAGAAGCCCTCAATAACCACCTTACCATTGCCAGCCCTTTCTCGTGGCTGTCTTCATCAAATCAGACGCTCTTCGATTTCCTGTTCACCATATACTGCCAAAAAGGGATCCCCGTTGAATTAATGGCGCTGCAAGGAGAAAACGACAGTACGCCATTTGATCCGGCTGTCTTTTGGGGCGATACGCAAAAAATCGCATCGTTTTCCATATCCTTACGAGAAGTTCGCATTGTTCTGAAGACCTCCATAAACCCGCTGACGCCCGAGCAATCCATTGCAGAGGTGGACAATTTTGAAAGCGAACTTCTTTCTCCCTGCCTGCTGATCGGTGAAAACGGGGAAGGCAAAAGCCTGATCGCCAAAGTTCTGGCGAATGCGGTTCCCCACCACGGCTATGCCGCTTTGGAACGGTTGGGACATACCGGCAAGGCTCGACTGCTGTTCCAGGATATCATTACACAAACGCTCCTCCGTTCTTTTACAGCTCTTTCGTTTTCTTACGGAAAAAACGTCGTCATTTCACCCCAGGACCTTTTTGTTGGGATACAATCCCGCCTGTCACAGGCAACACCGGTTTTGGCATCATCCGAACGTATCCCTGTAGATGATTTCCAGCCGTCCGCTCCTGGGATCCTGGATATCAAGTCCATACTGGTTGCCACCCGTCTGGCCGCCTTGCCCGCCGCGCTAATTCTGGATGAACCAGACTGGGGTCTGACAAAGTCCGACACCTTGAAATTCGTGTCGGCGATCCTCAGTATTTCCCATTCTTTGGGTATTCCAGTGATGATTATCTCTCACAAAAACTGGTGGAAAGAGATTGCCGCCAGTATTGTCGTTATCGAAAAATCTTGCCCTGCAACACCCAAAAGAGGCTTCGGACTTCACCTGAATAGGATAAAATAGTGCGATTATGAAGTGGTATTTCAAGATTCTTTGTATCCTTTTCCTCAGTGTACCGGCGTTCACGGGCTACCCTCTCGGCCTGCTGGACAGACCGGTCATCCCGGGCATCTCCTGCGGTTGGCTCGTTTATTTAACGGTGGTGATGGGTTTTATTCTTCTTTTTCTGGGTTCCCAGGCACTGGCCAACGCCGTTGGTATCGCTTCGCTTATTACCGTTCCGGTTGTTTTTTTCGGAAGCGGTATCTCTTATCTGCTGTTCCTGTTCCAGATCGGCGGCGGGCAATCCCAGGCAGCGTTCAGCATTCATTATGTATCCCTTTGCATTACCATGCTGACGGTTATCCCTTTGGCCCTGTCCATGGTTGCGACCATACCGTTTCATCAGGTGGAACAGCACCTGTTGCAAAACGGCAGAGGCATCTCCCGACTGGAAAAATTTCTTCTGATGCTTTTGCGGGTTTTCAACCATGTATTCTATTTTGTCATACCGGAAATCCGGGAAGTTATCCGGGAAGAGAACTTTTTCCGTTTACAAAAAAATGCTCCTTTACAATCATCGCCAAAATCTGATATCCCGAGCTTCACCAATTCCATCTTTGTTCAGATAAAAACGCTCCTTTCAAGGATGATCCATGTGGGGGTGGAAGGGATATGTGCCTCCATCCGGTTTATACCCATCTGGGCTGTTGAGATCGCAAGACTGCCGGAAAAAAGAAAAGGAATCAAAAATGAACGAAACGACACAGGCTAACCATCTTCTCAAATTCGGCATCATTGCGGCTTTTGCCACTCTGGCCTTCGTTGGCACCGTTGCCATCCGCATTCCGATTCCGGCCACCGGCGGCTATTTCAATCTGGGCGACACCTTTGTTATGGTTGCCGCATTGCTGTATGGACCGATTGCCGGTGGTCTTGTCGGCATGGTGGGACCGGCACTCGCCGATGCAGTCGGTTTCCCGCAATTTATTCTTGCCACGGCCGTCGTCAAGGGGATGGAAGGATTGATTGTCGGTCTGATCGCAGGTAAGGGATCATCCTTCACCTACCTCCGCCCGGTTGCCGCCCTGCTTGCCGGAATCATGGTTCTTGTGGGAGGTTATTTTGTTTTTGAAGCGTTTGTCTATCCGTTTCTGGCAAAAGGGGTGCCGTTTTTCGGCGTCACCGATGCCAAAGCGGCCATCGCCGAAATTATCCCCAACCTGCTTCAAGGTTCGATCAGCGCCTTTATTGCTTTCGGCATCTGGAAAGTTTTTAACCGAAAAGTTGATGGCATGGTACAGGGATCATATTAATGAGGCGCGAAAGGAAATGGCCATTTTGACAAGAAATTCAGAGGGTGATAAAAAACTTTCTTTTGAATTATTTGACCTGAGGCTCCAGGCATTCCTTTTACTTATAGATAATGCTGAAAATGC
>CAZKYZ010000227.1:0-6393 GCA_964557055.1 uncultured Desulfobacterales bacterium | reverse complement strand
ATTATCCCATCAGGTATTCATAGCGGGCACAGGTTCCGGTATCCAGTATTTCAAGGATAATGCTTTCGGTCAACGGGCCGATGCCCTTGAGGCTGCAAAGCCTGTCACGCCAGGTGGAGATGGGTTCGTTAAGCTTGGACATGCGAAAGGCGGCATAGCCAAACGGAGATTTCTGATTTCTTAATTTCTGAAGATAATCGAGGTGTTCAAGGATGGTGATCACGCGGTCATTCATATCCAGTGTGTCGACAAACAAAGCCGTGGGGATGCGAACAGGGATATCGTAATTGCGGGCAATTTTATAGATGGTATTGTTTATATGTTTGGAATATGCCTGGGAAAACTCTCCCCAGCGGCTTTCCTGATAGATGTTCTGGTATTTGGGCAATAGTTTCGGAAAGGCCTTTTCCAGAATGGAAAAAAAATAATCTTTCTGCCGCCCCCTTTTCAGGGTCATTCCACCGAAGATGACAAAGTCGATACCGGATTCAGCGGCAATGTCAAAGGCCGCTTTGATCTGTTCCGGGTTGTCTGTTAAAAAAGGGACAATCGGGAGCAGGAACATCCCGCACGGAATCCCCCGCTTTTTCAGGTCGTGGATGACCTTAAACCGCTGCGATGGAAGCGGGGCGTCCGGCTCCAGAAAACGGCTGAGATCGTCATCCACCGTTGAAAAACTGAAGCTGACGATGGCCCGGCTGCTTTGGTTTATCTTTTCCAGAATATCGATATCCCTTTTTACCAGAGACGATTTCGTCAGCACGTGAACCGGCAGGTTTAATGCATGGAACAGTTTCAGGGCACCGGCGCTGAGACCGTATTCCTTTTCTGCAGGCTGGTAACAATCTCCGACACCACCGCCCATCATGATGTAGCACCGCTTCAGGGGTATCCGCGTTCCTTCCGGTTCGAGTTCATACGCCAGTATTTCCAAGGCGTTGACTTTCACAATTACATCTTCGCTGCTTTTACCTTTCACCCAGTATTTTTCGGTTCGACCGTCGCAGTAGACGCAGGAGTGCGCGCAGCTGCGATAGAGGTTCAAACCGTAATAGGAAAGAAACCAGGTATTGAGGCGCTTGTGCCTGCGGAGTATGGATTTGGCGGTAATTTCCCGGATGGTCATGTTACTTGAAGGATCGCATGTTGAATGAGTGGGCAGGGATTTTCATAGAAATTAGGGATACTAATTTGTTAGCAATGGTTAATCAAGCGAAATTTGATAAATCGCATTGGCACATGATCTCCTTGGGGCGAGTCGCATTTATGAAGGTGCCGGATCATTCGTCGAGGAGACCTTGTGGCGCCGGTGGTTACAGTCCTTTTTACAGAAAAGGCAGGGTACTGCCAGGGGGACCTTTTCGGCAGCAAGGACAACCCCGGTAACGGATTTTCGAGGGACCATGATGCCCGATGCAGATAACCGGATACCGATTTTCTCAGGGTGGCAGAAAGCGAACAGAGCCTGTTGCCCCTGGACGATATTCCAGTCGCAATACCCAGGGCTGAATCGCCGGGCGGCAGACAAACCATGCCGGCTGAATTCATGCACGATATAGGCTTCAGCCCGATCAGCGTATAATTCTGTCAGGGTGGATAAAAGAGCATCCCAGATAAATCCGGACATGATCGGCCGGCTTTTCAATTTGATGACCTTCTCTTCCGACGGCTGGCCCAGGGTCAAGGCAAAACAGCAGACCTGCCTTTCGCCTTCCATACGGGCGGATAACCGCCCCCATTTGCGACTGTGAATCTGCAGATTACATGTATATAAGCCATTTTCATCACAGGTCACCAGCGGTTCACCGGCAAACAGGAAAGCCGGTTCGACAATTTTTTTTACGGCAGGTATGGTTTCGCAGATCCATTTCATGATATCTTCCGTGACGGAATCCTGATGAGGGTACCCCATGTGTAATAGTGTCCGATTGATCCATCTGTCCGGATCCGGAAATCCGAACAGGCGGTGGTTTTGGGGGTCCCATTTTTTCGGAGCGGTGTTGCGCGTCATCACGGCCGGTCTCGATTCTTTATTGCAAAAACGTATCATAATGGTAGTGATGATTTTTTTCAACAGGGGAAGAGGGTCCCTGGCAGGAAAAGGTCGAGGCCATGTTCGAAGATTGACCGATGTATTCAAATTTTCTATAATCGATAAAGCGTCTATTTCAGGAGAAGGGCTATTTCCATCGTTATGTCCGTGAAGACGTTTACCTTAATCGTTGCATAAAAAGCATGGCGAAGAGAGATAAAATGGTTGAAAATATAGTAAAAAACAGAACAATCGCAACTTGGTCAGGGCTTGACCGTCGATGAGGATAAGGATCTTGTCCATTTTACGACATGTTTTTTACCCTTCGGGAAAGCCGGATAGCTCCAGATCCTTTGTTGCCAAGGGATCGCAGTAGAACAGATACGGCTTCTCCCTCGGCGCCGCGGCTCTGAAGCTCTCCGGCTTTTGCAACGCTAAGGTTTATCCAGAGGCTTTGATTATCCATATGAAATTTTTTCTCGGATTTATCGTTTTTATCGACCTGTTGTTTTTGTGGGGGTGCCTTTTTTTCCCCCGTACCGGTATGGAAGCCATGGGGTCTGTTTTCATGTTAATTCCCCTTGCCGGGCTGCACGTATTGGGCGGTTTGGCTGCCTGTTTTATCCAACTGCGAAAAAAAAGATGGGCTTTTCCGATTTACTTTGCCGTTATCACCTGTCTGATGTCCGGTATGTGGTACCTGTATGGGACCTTGAAGCCGACCTACCGCCCCCTTCATCGGGTACTAATTGCATCCGCAAAGGAAAGAGGGCACCAGCTCAGTGATTTCAAGGACCGGCGGATTCTGGCTGCCAGGCGATTGCTGGAAGGACGGCAGGATCGTGATCACGCAGACCTCTGCGAAGCTCTCGATTATCCGGTGGAGGTTGATCGTCTCGCGGTCGTTTTGGAAAAAAAGCCGGATCTATCGTTGACCTGCGCCATGATTCAGAGCAAACAAGTCCTGCCGGTAATGGCGGTAATGGCGGAAGGCTGGGAACCCTGGTCCCGGGAAGATAAGGCAGACCAAGAATCCAGGCTGGCCGATATCCGCACGGCTGTCGACCTGTTGCTGAAAAACGGGGCGGATCCCAACAGCCAGGACGGGGAAGGGAACACCCCTCTCCACTGGTCGCTGCGATACCGTGATGAAAAGATGGTATCCCTGCTGATCGGACATGGCGCCTGTGTTTATCTAAAAAACAATGAAGGCTTTTCCGTGATGAATTCCGCTCGTTCCAGGATCGGTAAAATCGTCCGCGCTGCTTCCGAAGACCCGCAGATGGTGTATAACTGCCCCCAGGTTTTTCAGCAGGGGCCCAACGGAAAAAAAGATGATTCAGCAAAAATGGAACAAGGTCCCTGGGCAGAGGGGCATGTGAGCAATATCGACAGAGTGGTCAGTCGGTTGTCGAATGGTGCGGATCCCAATGGAATGGATAGCCGGGGACGAACCGTGCTGCAGCTGGCTTCCACCTGCCGAAAGGAATCACCAGCCATCGTTGAAATTCTGTTAGTATCCGGAGCGGACGTCAATGGGCGCGGCCAAAAGGGGGCAACCCCTTTGATGACGGCCGTCCGCAACCACTGCCCGGAAGTTGTGGCCATTCTTCTGGAAAAGGGAGCCGACGCCACCATGGCCGGACCGGATGGTGCCACCGCCATGCGCTGGATGGCCCGCTGGGAGGCCGAAAAAATGATTCCCACCATTGATCTCCTGCTCGCAGCCGGTGCAAAAATAGACGCCCGCGACAGATTGGGGAGAACGCCGCTGATGATGACTATCCATGCCTCTCTTACCGGGGATGATGCCGTGGCCGTTTTTCTGGCGAAAGGTGCCAATCCTGATGCAACCGATCCGGGCGGCAACACGCTGATGCATCTGCTGGCATCGGATTCAGCCAAAAAGGAGCGGGCAACGGGTGTATCCCGTCTCATCGAGGCTGGTGCATCCATCGACCTCCGCAACCGGGACAATATGACGCCTCTCATGCTGGCGGTTAACCACCATAAAGTGGAAATCGCACAACTGCTGCTGGAAGCCGGTGCCTCCCCGGATGTGGCAGAACGCTGGGGCACGCCCCTGCTGCACAGCGCTGTTTCCTGCAAGCCGGAGAAACTGGTCCTTCTGGATCTTCTGATCGGGGCCGGATGCGATGTCAATATCCCCAACAAGAGCGGCCAGACCGCATTGCACCGGGCCCTGATGAATCACCTGCACGTTACCTGCATCGCTCCCGTTGAACGGCTGCTTCAAGCAGGAGCAAACCCCAACATTCACGACCAGAACGGAATAGCTCCCCTGCACAACATGGACCATTGGGAACAGAAGGATTCCGCCGAAGCCCTGGCATTGATGAAGAAATTCGGGGCCGATATCGACATCCGCGACCAGCAGGGCATGACGACGCTCCTACGCACCGCCCGGTTCGGAACAAGTTCCGTAGTAATGCAGGCGCTGATAAATGCCGGAGCCGATCCATCCGCGGTGGATGAACGCGGCAACAACCAGTTGCACTGCATGGCCATGAATACCAAAGCAGGCGACCTGGAACGACTGCAGATAGCGCTGGCGAGTATCAAAAATTTGAACACCCGGAACCAGTCAGGCCAGACGGCTCTGGAACTGGCCCGAAAACATGGGAATGAAAACATGATTGCGGGACTGATTGAGGCGGGGGCGAATCAAAAGAGCAGGTAAGGAATTTCTCGGATGGAAAAAAACAAAACACAGGTTTATGGTTATAGGTGGGTCATTCTGGGCGTCTTCATGATGATTAATCTGGTAATTCAGATGCAATGGTTGACCATGGCACCGATCCGGTCGGCGGCGATGAAATTCTATGCTGTTTCAGGAGGCGAGGTTGATTTTCTATCAATGACCTATATGTTCGTCTTTCTGATTTTCTGTATACCGGCATCATACGTGATCGATACCTATGGAATACGGATCGGTGTTGGCATTGGCTCGATAATCGCCGGGGTTGCCGGAGTATTAAAGGGAATCTTTGCCGATAACTTTACCGTGGTTCTCATCTGTCAGCTGGGACTTGCCGTTGCCCAGCCATTTGTGCTCAATGCCGTGACCGCTGTTACGGTTCGCTGGTTTCCGCTAAGGGAAAGGGGAATGGCTGCCGGTTTGGCCTCTCTTTCTCAGTATATCGGGATCATTATCGTGATGATCCTGACGCCGATACTTGTGGAAATCGTTTATGGAGACAATCTTGAAATTCTCTCGGTATCCGGGATGGGGTCAATGCTGTTGATCTATGGTATTGCGACCGCGGTGGCGGCTTTATTCTCTCTGATGTTTATGCGGGAGAAACCGCCAACACCGCCGGAAATTGAGACGATTAAGCGGCACAAGTTTACAAAGGGATTACGCCACATCTTAACCCAGAAAAATATGCTTCTTCTGATGACTCTGTTTTTTATCGGGTTGGGGATATTTAATGCGATCAGCACAATGATCGACGCAATCTGTCTCGAAAAAGGACTGACCGTTAATCAGAGTGGCATGGTCGGTGGGTTGATGTTGATCGGTGGTGTTATCGGAGCAGTGCTCCTGGCCTACGATCTTTCTTCAATTGAACAAGATCGCTGTGTTCTCGGGCTGGCAATCGCTTAGGAAAGTAACCCACAGCAGAGCTGTGGGGCACCACTTATAATCATCTGCTACGATTCGGTTTCCGATGTATCGATGCCGACGACCATGCCGTTGGAGTCGAGTTCGATGCGGGGTTCGGCCAGGCCGCGTTCTCCGCCGTCTTCTCCGGAGCGGTTGAGACGGACCGAGACGATTTTCGAGATGCCCGCCTGCTCCATGGTCACGCCATAGAGACTGTCGGCGGCTTCCATAGTGAGCTTGTTATGTGTGACGATAATGAACTGCGTCCGCTGTTTGAAGCGGTGTATGAGACGCAGGAAGCGTCCGCAGTTGGCATCGTCGAGCGGGGCATCAACCTCGTCGAGAATACAAAAGGGGCTGGGCTTCACAAGATAGAGACCAAAAAGCAACGCCAGCGCGGTCAAGGCGCGTTCGCCGCCGGAAAGCTGGCGTAAGCCGATAAATTTCTTTCCGTGCGGGCGCGCAAAAATCTCCATCGGCGTTTCCAGGGGATCGATGGGATCGAGCAAGCGAACATCCGCCTCACCACCGGAGAACAACTCGCTGAAGACTTCCTGGAAATGCCCGCGCGCGGTTTCAAATGTTTCGAGGAACCGCTGGCCGGCGGTGCGGTTCAGTTCGGCGATGGTTTCGGTCAGTTCTTTCTTCGCGGCGCGGAGATCGCCGATCTGCTTTTCAAAGAAGTCCCAACGCTGTTTCTCCCGCTCATACTCTTCGAGCGCCAGCGGATTGA
>CAZKYZ010000226.1:0-6412 GCA_964557055.1 uncultured Desulfobacterales bacterium | reverse complement strand
TGATATCAGGCCTGTTTTTGGACCTGCTCGTACAATAGAATCGGGTCTTCACCGTTTACAACTACGTCTTCACCAATAACGCATTCCTTTACGTTTTCAATGGAAGGAATTTCATACATGATATCAAGCATACACGTTTCCAGGACGGCGCGAAGTCCGCGTGCACCCGATTTGCGTTTGATGGCTTCGGTGGCTACGGCCGCAAGAGCGCTGTCGGTGAAACGCAGATTAACCCCTTCCATTTCGAAAAGTTTCTGGTATTGTTTTACCAGTGCGTTTTTCGGCTCTTGGAGAATACGGATGAGGGTTTTCTCGCTTAATTCTTCCAGGGTGGCGACAACCGGCAAGCGGCCCAGGAATTCAGGTATCAGGCCATAGGCGATAAGGTCTTCGGGCTGGACGTCCCGGAGCACTTCACCTATATTTTTTTCGCTGGGACTGGAAATTTTGGCACCGAAACCCATGGCCTTGGATCCCCCCCGTCGTCGGATGATCTTGTCCAGACCGTTGAAAGTACCGCCGCAAATGAACAGGATGTTGGTTGTATCCACCTTGACGAAATCCTGCTGAGGATGTTTGCGTCCGCCTTTGGGCGGAACACTGGCTGTGGTGCCTTCTATAATTTTGAGAAGTGCCTGCTGAACGCCTTCCCCGGACACATCCCTAGTGATGGAAGGGTTGTCTGATTTACCGGCGATTTTATCAATTTCGTCGATGTACACGATTCCGCGTTTGGCTTTTTCTACGTCGTAATCGGCATTCTGCAGCAAGGACAGTATGATATTTTCAACATCTTCACCTACGTAGCCGGCCTCTGTGAGGCTGGTGGCGTCCGCAATTGTGAAGGGCACGTTCAGGAATCTTGCCAGCGTTTGGGCAAGGAGCGTTTTCCCACACCCTGTCGGTCCGATGAGCAGGATATTGCTTTTCTGAAGTTCAACATCATTTTCCTTCAAGACTGTGGTTTCGAGGCGTTTGTAATGATTGTGTACGGCGACGGAAAGTACTTTTTTGGCACCATCCTGCTCGATAACATAATCATCCAGCATGGACTTGATTTCTTTGGGGACATATGTTTGCTCCAGTTCCTGCGGCGCCTTTTCATTTTCTTCATCGATAATTTCGCTGCACAACTGGATGCATTCGTCGCAAATATACACTGCCGGTCCGGCAATCAGTTTCTTGACCTCTTTCTGGTTCTTTCCGCAGAAAGAGCAAAAGAGCTTATCGTTGTCGTCTCCCTTTTTTGCCATGTCACGCCTCCGTGTCTTCAGGACTGACGAGGTCATCCCGACTGGTTATCACATGATCGACTATCCCATACGCCTTTGCTTCCTCGCCGGACATGAAGAGGTCCCGGTCCGTATCCGCTTTGATCGTATCCATATCTTTTCCAGTGTGGCGTACCAGTATAGTATTAAGGTTCTCTCTGACGCGTAAAATCTCCTTGGCATGAATTTCGATATCGGATGCTTGACCCTGATACCCGCCAAGGGGCTGGTGGATCATGATTCTCGAATTCGGAAGGGAATAGCGTTTCCCGGCGGCCCCGGCAGTCAGCAAGAGCGCACCCATACTGGCAGCCTGCCCGATACAGACGGTTGCAATGTCGGGTTTGATATATTGCATGGTGTCATATACGGCCAGACCCGAAGTGACCACCCCCCCGGGAGAATTGATATAAAAGTTAATGTCTTTTTCCGGGTCCTCCGATTCAAGAAACAGAAACTGGGCAATGAGGAGATTGGCGATCTCATCGTTTATCCCTGAGCCCAGAAAGACAATACGATCTTTCAGCAGTCTGGAATAGATGTCATAGGAACGTTCTCCTCGCGAACTCTGCTCGACTACGATCGGTACTAAAGGCACATCAGCCTCCTTTGCATTTCAAAACATTGACCTGCCGCCGGCTGGCCGTTTGTTGGTTGCTATATCGGTTAAACCGCCCGGGTACTGTAACCCCTAAAAAAAATATCAAACCACAATTTCTTAAAACCCGCCAGATTTTTTCAGGACAGACTATTCGGCCTTATCCTCATCTTTTTCGGATTCATCGGTATTTTCTTTCGTTTCAAGTTCGGCTTTCACTTCTTTAATGGTGCTGTTCTCTAGAATAAGCTTGATTGCGCGCTTTTCAAGCAGGGCATGCTTGAAAAAATCGAGTTTGTCTTTGTTTTGATCGTAATAATTCTTTATTTCTTCAACAGGATGAGAATAACTATCGGCCATTTCCTGATATCCGGCATCGATTTCGTCATCACTGAGGGCCAATTTCTCCTGTTCAATAATCTGTGTCAGAATCAGGTGACGTTTGACCTGTTTTTCGGCGGTTTCCCTGTATTTTTCTTCCAGCCCTTCTCGGGTTACACCGACGTCTTCCATAGAAACGTTATGATAGGAAAATGATTTCTCGGCGTCGGCTACAATATGTTCCAGCTCATATTTTATCATAATTTCGGGAATTTCGAAATTTGTTTTTGCGATGAGCTCGGAGAAAATCTGTTCGTTGATTTCCTGCTCGCTGCGTTTATCGTATCCCTGCTGAAGATTTTTCCGGATTTCGGCCTTGACCTCATCAAGGGAGTTGAATTTACCAAGCTGTTTGGCTAGATCGTCATCAATTTCCGGGACGACTTCCTGGCGGATCTCCGTAAGCGTCACCGTAAACGCAATGGTTTGACCGGCTAGATTTTTATTGAAATAGTCGTCTGCAAAGCGGATCTCGAAAGTTTTGGTTTCTTCGGGCTGCATACCGATGAGGGCTTCGTCAAACTCTGTGGATATGTGGGCCGCACCGATTTTCATGGTCATATTTTCGGTTTTCTGGGTTTCGCTGAACGGCTTTCCGTCTTTACATCCTTCATAATCGAAAAGAACAAAATCACCTGTTTCAACACCTCTTTTTTCGTCGATTGTTTTTGTTTTGGTCAGGTTTTTTTGGAGCATTTTCAGCTGGGTGTCAATCTCCTGGTCCGTCGCCGCAAAAATGGTCTTTGTGATCGACAAACCCTTGAAATCGATATTGTCTATTTTGGGCGGGATCTCGACGACGGCATCAAATCGGTAGGGCTCCCCGGGTTTCAACTCCGGCGGGTCGACTTCGGGAGACCCCAGTATCTTGAGTTCCGTCTCTTTTATGGCGTCTATCATGGCCTGCTGGATCAATCGCCCGGATACGTCCATATGAACATCCTTTTTGTACAGGCGTTCCAGTACGCTCCGAGGTGTTTTCCCAGGTCGGAATCCTTTTATCTTGGCAGTTTTTTTTAGGTTTTTATACGCTTCGTTCAACTCCCCGGTTACCTGGTCCTCCGGCACCTCTAAGTGAAGTGTTTTCTTGACGGAACTGATATCATCTATCGAAACCTTCATGTTGATCCTTTCCAATACACCAAATGCGTGAAGGAGGCGAAACCATCCCGCATTTCGACGTCATTAAGGTGGTGCGAGAGGGGAGACTTGAACTCCCACTCTGCTGCCAGAGCTGGATCCTAAGTCCAGTGCGTCTACCAATTCCGCCACTCTCGCACACAATATTAGTAATCGGTAAACACCGTTTTTGGGCCGTATCTTGCTGTCTTCAGCTGAATTTTTATAATACCGGTAACGCTTTCCCGCTTCGGCACTTGACATTGTTGCCAGATAAATTATGCTTGTGTGGGTCGGAGCACAAGAATCTCCAAAAATAATATCAAACCATATAAGTGTCAAGGAAAAGTTGAAAAAGGCCTGATATGACAGAAATTTTCGGTTTTCGTGTTGGTTTGGGCTTGATGATTGCCACGGTAATTGCGGGGGTTACATTTTTGTCGGAAACCGGCTGGTCGGCAAACGCAGGATCAGCGCATTCCACCGCAACGCCTATCATCATGGTGGATCCAGGCCATGGCGGCTTGGATCTGGGAGCATCGGGCGACAATGGCCTTCTAGAGAAAAAGGTTGTGCTTTCCATTGCAGAGACGCTCGGGTCGCTTGCGGGCAGGGGGTATCAGGCTCGCCTGACCCGGACCGGTGACTATCATGTTGACCTCGGGCGTCGTACCGGAATTGCCAATAACCTGAAGGCTGACCTGTTTATAAGCATTCATGTCGGGGGGAGCTATCTACGGCGGACACGGGGATCGGCTGTTTATTATTTCGACAGGGGCAGCCAGGCGGAAACGGATTCCCGGGATCCGGTCCACACGCAGGGAAATGCAATTTTATGGGAAAGTGTTCAGGAGCGACACCAGGAAAGCAGCAAACAACTTGCGGAAACCATGAAGAAGCATCTGGATGCGTTTTCGCCGCAAACGGAAGAAAGCTGCAGCGTGATCAGTGCCCCCATGGCGGTTCTGGCAGGGGCGGACATGCCCGCGGTCCTTATAGAAATCGGGTATATCCGAAACCCTCAGGACAGCAAGCGCTTTTCCGAGGAAGGCGAAATCGCGGAAATTGCGGCGGCGATTGCCGACGGGATCGCCGAATTTTTAAATCGTAGGCAACTCTGATGGTAAATCATCGGCAAACCGAATGCTGCCAGAGCTCTCCCCCAATCCGGAAAGGGCGATCTTTCGGTTGCATCCGGCAGATCCTGTCAATCTTGTCCAAGTTTTTTACAGATGGGAGAAACAGGGCTCCCAAACCCTTTCCATGATGAAGCGGGCAATAAAAAAGGGGCGGACCATTAACTGGTCCGCCCCTGTGGTTACTGTTTATGGTTAACGGCTATGCCGGACTGGGCGAACCGGACTTTTCCATGCTGGTGATGGTGCTAGGTGCAGAACCGGGTCCCCCCATGCTGGAAGTGTAGCCGGACACACCGCTGCTGTTGATTTCAAAGTCCGGATAAGCAGTACCGCCGTGTTCAACGATATCGAGCCCCTCAATTTCTTCTTCAGGCGATACCCGCAGGCCGATAGTTGCATCGATCAATTTGAATAAGATAAAGGCGGCCGGGAACGTCCACAGAAAACATGCGGCGATACCGAGCAGCTGAACGCCTATGATGGTTCCAGTCGTTCCGCCAATGTTGAAAATACCGGCTGCCAACGTTCCCCAGGCACCGTTCACACCGTGGACAGAGATAGCACCGACCGGATCATCGATCTTGATTTTATCAAAGAAGACAACGGAGAATACGACAAGAACGCCGGCTATGGCGCCGATGATGATAGAGCTGGTTGGCGTTACGTTGGCACATCCGGCCGTAATGGCGACCAGTCCGGCCAAGGCGCCGTTAAGACTCATGCCCACATCAGATTTTCCGAATTTGATCCACGAGATGGTCATGGCCATTATGGAGCCAGCCGCTGCGGCCAGGTTTGTGTTGACGAAAATCATGGCGATGTCTTTGGAAGCAGCCGTCGAGGAGCCCGGGTTGAACCCGAACCACCCCAGCCACAGGATGAACACGCCAAGTGCCGCCAGGGGCATGTTGTGCCCTAGAATGGGACGAATTTTGCCGTCATGGGTATACTTGCCAAGCCGCGGTCCGAGAACTATGGCCCCCGCAAGAGCCGCCCAGCCGCCTACGGAATGCACGACGGTGGATCCGGCGAAATCGATGAAGCCGAGGCCTTCCAGCCAGCCGGACCCATGGAACAGGCTGCCCCAGGCCCAGGAACCGAATACCGGATAGATAACTGCAGAGACAACGGCGGAATAGGCAATGTATCCGATGAATTTGGTGCGCTCCGCCATGGCACCGGAGACGATGGTAGCCGCGGTGGCGGCAAAAACGACCTGAAACATCCAGAAAGCCAGGACCCAGGGATCTCCGCCCACGGTGAAGTCGCTCAAGAAAAATCCGGTTGTGCCGAACCAGCCGGTGCTGGAGGCGCCGAACATGATGCCGAACCCGATGGCCCAGTAGGCAATCGATCCCATGGAAAAATCCATGAGGTTTTTCATGATAATATTGATGGCGTTTTTGGCCCGGGTAAAACCGGTCTCAACCATGGCAAATCCGGCCTGCATAAAAAACACCAGGGCGGCGGCAATGAGGGTCCAGATATAATCGGCGTGCGACTGTACCAGGGCGATTGCGTCTTTGTTGGATTCTATCGTGGCAGGACCATCATCCGCCAAGCCTGTTGCGACACTGATAATTGAGAGCAGTATGGATATGAGTAGCGCCTTCATTTAATTCCTCCTTCATTTCCGACAGCAGTTGCCCCCGGTGGGTGATCCATGTATTTATGAGGGGCGACAAAAAAGTAGTGCTGTCGTGATTAATTATTGTTCGTCAATTATTGGTTTCGGCTATATGGCCTCGACACCTTTTTCACCGGTTCGGATGCGAACGGCGGTTTCAAGGGTGCTTACGAAAACTTTGCCATCACCTATTTTTCCGGTAAATGCCTTGGCGACAATGGTGTCGACAACTTTCTGGGCCATGGCGGCATCGACGGCGATCTCTATTTTTATCTTC
>CAZKYZ010000225.1:0-6465 GCA_964557055.1 uncultured Desulfobacterales bacterium | reverse complement strand
CGCGGCCCAATGGGGAGAGAACCGAAGAGATGTAGCCCCCTTCGAGGGGGCTACCGGATGCCTCCCGCTCTGCGGGAGGAGAATCACTGATGTGGCACAACAAAAAAAAGCATATCAGCAGGGGCAGATTTTTGTTGCACTGAATTAAGGTCTTCCGGTAATAAATCTGGAACAAATGATTCTTGCATTCGGGCACCAGGCCCATTTATTTGCAGCCATAATTAACCGGTTTTGACAAACCCTTCATAAAGAGGAGCATAACATGATTGCACTTATTGTCATCGGCGGCATCCTGTTGCTGTTGATTGTCAGCGTCGCCGGGATGTACAATTCCCTGGTCACCAACCGCAACCGTTATAAAAATGCTTTTTCCCAGATCGATGTACAACTCAAACGGCGATACGATTTGATTCCCAACCTGGTGGAAACAGCCAAAGGATACATGAAACATGAAAAAGAGACCCTCCTGGCGGTTGTCGAGGCCAGAAACCAGGCCGTAACCGCCAGTAAAGCGGCTTCCGGCAATCCTGGCGACCCGCAGGCCATGCAGGGGCTGGCCGGTGCGGAAGCCAAACTCGCCGGAACACTGGGAAGGCTTTTCGCGCTGGCGGAAAATTACCCGAACCTGAAGGCCAACGAGAACATGATGCAGATCCAGGAAGAGCTGACCTCCACGGAGAACCGGATCTCTTTTGCCCGGCAGGCCTTTAACGATGCGGTGACGGCATACAACATCAGCCGTGAAAAGTTCCCGACCACCCTGATTGCGGGTGTATTCAATTTTGAATCGGCCGAACTTTTGGAATCCACCGAGTCGCCGGAAGAACGTAAAGTTCCGAAAGTAGCTTTCTAGCATGGCCGGCAAGGATTTTTTTACACGGCAGGACGAAGCTCGATCAAGAACGGGACTGTTGATTGTACTGTTCTTTCTGGCTGTCGTTTTGATCGTTGTTTCCGTCTATATCACCGTCCAGGTCGGCCTGAATATGATTCTGTCGGACGGGGATACAACGACCCCGCTTGTGGTGGACTGGAAAATGTTCGGCTGGGTTTCCCTGGTAACGGTGGCGATTATCGCTTTGGGAAGCATTGTAAAGATCGTCCAGCTTTCCGGTGGCGGCGGCACCGTTGCCGAAGGTATGGGTGGACGGCTGGTAAACAGCGGGGCGTCCGACCGGTTGGAAAAACGGTACGCCAACATTGTGGAAGAGATGGCCCTTGCTTCGGGGATTCCCGTACCGGATGCCTATGTACTCGATCAGGAAGCGGGTATCAACGCTTTTGCTGCGGGATACACCACGGGCGATGCGGTGGTTGCCGTTACCCGGGGCTGTCTCGAGAAGTTGAACCGGGACGAACTGCAGGGGGTCATCGCCCACGAATACAGCCATATTCTCAACGGTGATATGCGGCTGAATATCCGCCTGATCGGACTGCTGTGCGGCATCATGGTAATTGCCAACATCGGGCAGGCCATCCTGCGGGGCAGTTCCCGTTCCAGAAGCAAGAAGGGCGGGGGACAGATCATGCTGGCCGCTCTGGCACTGCTGGTGATCGGCTATCTGGGGCAGCTCATGGGAAGGATCATCCAGAGTGCCGTGTCCCGGCAGCGGGAATTTTTGGCCGATGCCTCGGCTGTGCAGTTCACCCGCAACCCGGACGGGATTGGCGGTGCCCTGAAGAAAATCGGCGGATTCGACAAGGGGTCCCTGGTACAGTCGCCCAATGCCCCCGAGGCCAGTCATATGTTTTTTTCATTGGCAATCCGTTCTTTTTTCGCCACCCATCCACCACTGGATGAGCGTATCCGGCGGATCGACCCCACATTCAGCAAAGCGTTGGGCAGTGACGGCGGAAGCGCTCCGGCTTCCGGTCCGGCGATGGGATTCGATCCCTCTGTGGCGAGCATTTCCGCCAGTGCTTCTGAAACCATGCAAAACGTGGGCAGCCTGAAGCGGGAGTCCGTTGACTACAGCGCCGAACTGCTCGAACGCTTGCCGCAAAACATCCGCAGGGAGCTGTCTGATATCATGGGTGCCATGGCGTTGATCTGTGCCATGCTGCTGGACAAGACGCCGGAAAAAAGAGAGCGGCAGCTGATGCTGCTGGCGACAGTGTCTGCTCCTGAATTTGTGCAGCACACCCGGAAGCTGGAACCGGCGTTTCGCGGGCTGGAGGCTTCCTTTTACTTCCCGATCATTGAACTCTCCATTGCAACCCTGCGCCGGATGTCCCCGGCGCAATACGCACGCTTCAAGGAACACCTGCGGGTACTGGTGGAGGCGGATGGAAAAATGAGTATCTACGAGTTTGCCATCCGCAAGATGATCACCCACCACCTCGGCGCCTACTACAGCCACTCCAAAAGGACCATGACCTACCGGGAACTCGGTCCCCTGGTGCCTCATGTCGTCAATCTGCTGGCAATGCTTGCCAGGGCCGGGCACCGGGAGGAGCAGGAAGTACGGAGCGCCTTCGATGCCGGAATGGCGAAACTGAAGACGTTCGATCTCGAAACCATGCCGGAACTGCCGGCCGGGGTCTCTTTCCAGCAGTTGGACACAGCCCTGAACAACCTTACCCTGGCCGCACCGAAGATCAAAAGGACTGCTTTTGAAGCCTGCTGCGCCTGTGCCCTTTTTGACCGGAAGGTGTCTGTCGCCGAGGCGGAACTGCTTCGGCTGACCGGGAGCGTTTTGGATATCCCGGTTCCGCCGTTTCTTCAGACAAAAAAGGACACCTAAAGGAAAACGCTGACAATATGTCAAAGACGAACGTTGCTATCGATCTTGCCATGTTTGTCGTTACGGTGGCGTTTGCCGCCTGGCAGGGATGGGATGCCAAGGATCTTATCTGGGGATTGTGGATTGCGAGCCTCACCCTGGGGTATTCATTTATCCTGGCATCGGCGCTTTCCATGTTTTTCCAGGACGAAATTCGACCGGCGAATCCTTTCGCCAAAGACGAGCCGCCCAAAAAGAGAATAAAAGACAATTCGCCCCTGGCTTATCACCTGATCATTGTTCTTCTTACGCTTTTTGCACTAGGATTCGGGAGTCCTTTTACCTGGCTGGTCCTGTTGTTAAGTGCTATTTTTATTGCAGTGAGCCTGATGTTGAAGAATGATAATGCCGGCGTGCTGCAGAAAGTTGTGTGGCGGGTTGTGACCTACGGGCCGATGGTGGCCTTTTCAATCGTTTTTTTCAGCATCCACTTCGGCGGGTTTCATTTTGTGCAAGGCGTGTTTTTAAACCAATTTTTCCCCCTGATCCCCGAATCGCCTTTCGACAACAATTTCGAGGGCTTTTTTTTTAAGTATGGGAGACGTCTTTCTCGCGGCGGTAAGGGAGTACTGGCCGTTTGTCGTCTTCAGCGCCGTTGCCAGAGCGGATGATTACCGGAAGGCTTTCCTGGCGCCGGGTGGCCCCAACATGATGATGCCCTATGCCAACGTTATCCGCATGCATCTTATGATCTTCGTGTTTGCCGGCCTTTATATACTGGAGCTGCAGACATTTGCCTTGTACGCTATTCTGGTATTCTATTTTTTTCCCATAAAAGAGCTGTTTCAACTTTTGGGTTTCCGGAAAAGTTCGTAAGATACGGGGTCGTCAATAAACAGGAACCAGGCTTCTGTCAGGGAGGTTGGAATATCATTCATATTCCAACCTCACCGCAGATGGAAATTCCATGGATCGTGTTATGGGCACCTATTGTTTTGGTTCCTCAACGGTATACTGAAAAGCACCCAGCTCCAGGTCGGAATCCGCTAATTCCTGTGTAATGGAAACGGACCATTGGCCGGCTTTGGTCGTCGGGATTCGTTTCCATGTCCGGTAGCGTGTCGCTCCTGCGAGCTTGACCGTTTCCGTTTGCCGGACCTTGCCGTCGCGACTGAAAGATATCAGTATATCGGCATTGTCATTCAGCGGAACCATATAATTCATCCACAGGTCTGCCTTTTGACCTTTTTGAATGGTTGCCGGGTCCGCTTTTTCGAGGCAGGTGTTTTTGTCGGAGCTTTTCTCTTCGCCCATTTTATTGCAAAGGGTATGCTCCAGCAGGATGGTACCGCCGCCCTTGCCATAAAAATAGTAGTTCATTACTTTTTTGGCCTCATCCGCCGTAGGTCTTTCTTGCGCCATTGCCGGGGCAGCTGCCAGCAAAGCGGTGATTATCAAAACGAGTACGGTTTTCATCTTTTTCTCCCTGTTTTTTGTTGGATGGACTTCCAGTCGCGAGCATTCCCGGTAAAAAGGCAGATTGACCTGGTCGATCCGGTTGTTGTGCTCTTTTTGCCTACCCCCATGCTCGCCTGTCGAGCGGTATGAATGCTGGAAGCTGTAATCCAGCAAGGAGTATACCATCGGATGCATCGGACGGCATAAACTTTATAATATATAGAAATAATGAAATTTATGAATATTGAAACCGTGGTTCGGAAAACCGGTCGATCACCAATGAGTGCTGAAATGTAAACATTTCAGCACCAACTCGTTAAATATGAACACCTGGATTCAGGGCCGGTTGACGATTTTGTACAGCAGGCTCTTGTGGAGGTTGACGGCTTTATAGGTGCACATTTCGTGGCAGCAGTAACAGCGAACACATTTGTTGTCGTCGATTTCGGCATGGCTTTTTTCGTACATGGTGATTGCGTTTACCGGGCAGGAATCGTGGCAGGCGCCACAGGCAACGCATGTATTGCGATCGATACGGGGTTTGACCGACATGCCTTCCTTGAACAGCGGGATCAGCATTTTCTGCCACCAGGGCATTTTCCCCATCCCGGTTTCACCGTAAATGGTTGCCGGAAGTTTGAACCCGGGAATCCGAATCTCCCTTTTATCGATGCCGATCAATTCGACATCGTCCAGCCGGGTGGGAGCGAGTTTTCGATCTTCTGCTGCCAGAAGGACAGGGTTGAGGCTCCGGTCAATCCCCATGATTTCCCCGGCGACAACGTCCAGTGCCAGGGGGCTGGTGGAAGCCAGGATGAGTCCCACCTGTCGTGGGTCCCCGGACATGGGGCCCTCGCCCTCCATGCCCACCACGGCGTCCATGATGGACAGCCTCGGAGAAACATAGGCCGACAGGTCGAGGAGCATGTCCGCAAACCGCCGGGTATCCCTTAGTTTGGCGTGGTATCCGGGTTTGGTCAGGCCGGGAATGGTCCCGAAGCTGTTTTTAACGGCGCCTGTCATGTGCATGAACATATGGGTTTTCAGTTTGCACAGGTTGAGGACGCCGTCGGATTGAAGTATGGGGGTAATCGCTTCAAAGCGTTTGATCAGTTTGCCGTCCGGGTAGGAAATCGCCTGGTAAGTTGTATCAAAATTGAGCCGGATTCCCGCTTCACGGCAGGGTTTGTCCAGACCGCAGACCCGGTAGATGCGGTTGAGCGTTTTACGGTTGTATTTGTAGCCGGATCCGGGGCTGTCAGCCAGGGTGGCGGTCGCCCCTGCCTGTTGAACCAGTTTGCCCACGCCGACGACGATGTTCGGATGGGTCGTAACGGCCTTCTCCGGTGCAGCCGCCAGCAGCAGGTTGGCTTTTAACAGGATGTTTTCCCCGGCGGATACAAAAGAACCGATGCCCCCCATAGAACCGATCAATTCGTTTAGTTTCGCGATGGCTTTCTGGTAAGACTCGCATTTGACGGCATAAACAAGATTTTCCATGCGGATTTCCTTTCCGTGCGGTATAACCTTATTTATACGCTGCAAGCGACATTTGTAAATAGGGGTTCTTTTTTTCTTCCAAAACCGGTGCCCGGCTTGACAGAGATGTCGAAAGCTGGTTCTTATATGGTATCAACTGTTGCGACAGTAAGGACATACTCCGATGTTTAAACGAAGCCAGGTGATTTCGCATTTTTCAGAAAGCGCCGGCCGTTACATGTGGCCTCCACCGGGACGAGACGATTTCTGTGTCCGTTCACTTGCCGACTTCACGGACGCTGCATTGCAGGTACTCGATTCGGGCTGCGGCACCGGCGAAAGGCTTGAGGCGTTGTCTCATTACTTTCCGGAATTTCGCCTGACCGGTCTTGATCTGACGGCGGCAATGCTCGCAAAGGCAGGCGGGCGGGATATTCCCGGAAAGCGGTTTGTGCTGGCGGATTGTCTGAACACACCGTTTCGCAGCGGCCATTTCGACGCTGTCATCCTTGGGGATGTGCTCCATCATCTTATTGCGGAGAATCGACGGGATTCCTTTCTGCTGCGCAGATCCGCAAGGAAGGAGGTGCTTCGGATCGTCCGCCCCGGGGGAATGATTCTTTTACGGGAAAGCTGTATTTCTTCCCGCTGGCGGGGAACACTGCTCTTCCTGTTCAGCCGGCTTCTGGCGAAACAGCGATTTTCCTTTCCATTTCTAAACATCCACAAGGATTTGGCGGTCAATTTTTTTACGGTCACAGAATTGGAAGATTTCATCGGCCGAAGTGACCTGAAGGTGGAGGCC
>CAZKYZ010000224.1:0-6534 GCA_964557055.1 uncultured Desulfobacterales bacterium | reverse complement strand
TCATTTGATCTACGGTGATTTGAGAGCCGAAGACGACTATAACTGGACAATTAAAATCAAAGTCGTCTCCGAAAAAATTAAGGAGCTATTTAAAGAATATCCCGGAGGGCAAACTGCTTTTTGCTGCAAACCGGACTCCCTACAGTTTTCACGAAATCATATCCACCGATGTCGGGCATACCGTCACAATTCGGGATGTGATGACGGGACGAGAGGTCCTCGTTCAGGAACGGCTTGGATCGGAATACATGAAAAAAGGGGATATTATATTTGGCCGGGTGATTCAGGTGGACAATGTCGGAATGTTTCTGGGATTGAGTGCTTTTGTTCTTCCCCCCAGCATGAAGCCGGAGATGATCCAAATGAGGAGAGATATTTCCAGGGGAAGGGGCCGGTTGTCCCCGGGGGATCTCTATGAATGGGATCTGGAAATCCGGGAGCTGTTTTGGGATATGGATCGAAGGCTCCACACGATGCCGAAAATGGTCAATACGGACGGCGACCCCATGGAATTCCACAAATTGATCTACGATATCGACTCTGCGGAACTTGCCATCCAAAAACTGGCAGAACTGTGCCATACCGAATCGTTCGATGAAATTTGGGATGAGGCCGAAAGAGGTAAAGACGGAAAGATCAAGCGGGCGGTGTTTTGCTGGAGCTGCAAAGGAAACCGAGCGAATAGGGGGATGCCCAACACGATACTGGGAAACATGGAGATCGAAGGGGCTCGTTTGACTGTATCCGTCAATTCAGCAAAACGGGCGGGAAGCATTCGTGCCGAAATTGAAAACCGCATGGGTGCCGCAGCCCGCTTCCGGTTCGATGAAATCAGCGATCTGGATGCCATCCTGGCCCAGGAGAGACAAAAAGACGTTATCTCTCCAACCCAGGACGAACTGATGTCCCTCCCGGAGGTGCAGCATCAAATGGAACAGATACTTCGGGGGCATTGGGAAGAATGGGCGGACCAGAAAATTCCGTTGCTTGGCAATAAAACACCACGCCAGGCGGTAAAAACGGCCGATGGCCGTGAATCCGTGGAGGCGCTGCTGCTGGATGCCGAGAGAACGTCCGCCAAAGATCCGCTTCGTTCAAAAATTGAGGGAGAACTCGTCGACGATGTCCGCCGGCGTTTGAAGCTGGACAAGCCGTTTGTAAAAAGAGAAAAAAGCATCGACCCAAAGAAGATGGCGGAACGCATCGACCAGATCAAACTCCGGCTTTCCGTTTATGGTAAGGAAAGGCTTCATGATACCTATACCGGTTATTGCCTGGACCTTTGTGATGCTATTGCAGGTTCGGTTGACCTGAACCTTCACCGGGGCCTTATCGAGATATGGGTGGCCGCCATCGTGTATGCCATTGCAACGTTGAATTTCCTGCTTTCGCCGGAAACGCCCAACCACCTGACGGCCGATGAGATCTGCTCCCGGTTTGGCGTGAAAAAATCAACGGTGAGCAGCAAGGCATCGATGATCTTAAAGATCCTGGATATTTTTCAAGACGACGTACGCTTCTGTGCTCCCCATGTTGCGCGGATATTCCAATACTTCGAAGACGAACACGGATTCATTCATCCGGCAACCGCGCTGGATTCTGAAGAAGAACAATCGTTCGAGCCCATTCCGCTCAAACCTGCCGCCCAACAGAAGAGATCACCCAAGAAAGGCGGGAAAAAAGAAAAAGAGAAACCCGTCGAGAAGGACGGCAAGCAGCGCTCCCTGTTCCCGGAATGAGCCAAGTGGAAAAATCAGGTACCAAAGCGTCGTGATCTCTATGTTAATGGAATAAGGGTTTCAAAAAGAACCTGTCCCTTTCCTGTTCGGATACATGCATGAGGCAGTGGGAGATGGCAGATTAAATTGGTAAGGCCACCTTGACACTTTACCACCTGTCTGGTATGCCATTATGCAATTGTTGGAGAATTCCCATCATGACTTTACAACCCATTGTCACCACTCGTCTGTATCAACAGGTTGCGGAACAGATAGCCCGGCTCATCTGCAACAACCACTGGCGCGTGGGTGATCGTCTTCCTTCAGAGCGGGACATGGCCCAACGCCTGGGCGTAAGCCGACCCTCCGTGCGCGAGGCCCTGGTTGCCCTGGAACTCCAGGGTCTGGTCGAGGTCCGCACCGGAGCTGGTGTCTACGTCATGTCCTCAACCCCGGAACCCGTGGCGATCGTGCAAAACGGTGCAGATCCCGGACCCAGCCCCTTTGACATTATCGATGCCCGCATCGTGCTGGAGGGTGAGATGGCAGCCATTGCGGCCAAAAATATCGGCCCTGCCGAGCTGGAGGGCCTCGAAGAAGCCATCGCCATCATGGCTGCGGACATCAAGGCCGGCGCCCAACAGGTAACCAGTGAAGAGGACGGTGATTTTCTATTCCACAGCCGTATCGCAGCCGTATCCCGCAATACGGTTTTGCAGTCTCTGGTGGAACAGCTTTGGGAAGGTATGCGTCGCCCCATTTTCAAGGCCATCAGCGCTCAGGTGCTTCTGTCCAAGAATGGGCTGCGGGCCGTGCAGGACCACCGCATCATCTATGACGCCATTGCAGCCTGCGATCCGGACCAAGCCCAAAAGGCGATGCATCGCCACTTGACACAGGTTAAAGGAGTGCTGCTGCAAAACGGCAATGATGGAAAAGGAAGCCGAGATGAACACCACCATAATCCTTCATGAGGACAGGCTGTTTCCCACGGATCCCGATACCCGAGGCATCGCTCGCCGGTTGTATAGCGAAGTGGCGGATCTGCCCATCCTGAGCCCCCACGGCCATACGGATCCGGCCTGGTACGCAAACAATATATCTTTTCCCAACCCAACGGAGCTGTTCATTACTCCGGATCATTATGTGTTTCGCATGCTATACAGCCAGGGCATTCCGCTGGAAAAACTGGGCGTGCCGCGCGCAGACGGCGGGGTCACGGAATCCGATCCCCGGGCCGTTTGGCGGTTGTTCGCGACCCATTATTATCTTTTCCGAGGAACGCCGGCGCGCATGTGGTTCGAACATGTGCTCGCGGAGGTTTTCGACATTCACCAACGACCGGGGCCGGACAATGCCGATACGGTATACGATGCCATCCAGGCTAAATTGGACACCCCGGAATTTCGCATTCGTGCGCTGTTCGACCGCTTTCGTATCGAGGTGTTGTCCACCACGGACTCTCCTCTGGACGATTTGGCCCACCACGCCGCCACCAGGGACAGCGACTGGAACGGCCGCATCATCCCCGCTTTTCGACCAGACGCTGTCGTCGATCCCGAGTTTGAAGGATTTGCCGAGGGTGTAGCCCGTTTAGGAGCGCTGACCGGGGAAAATGCCGGCACCTGGAAAGGCTATTTACAGGCCCTGGCCATTCGGCGGGAATTCTTCAAATCCATGGGCGCCACCTCCACGGACCACGGGCATCCTACCGCGGCCACGGCGGACCTGGGCCGGACCCAATGTGAGCATCTTTTGGCCAAGGCCCTGCGCGGCGATATTTCCGCAGCCGAAGCCGAGCAGTTCCGTGCCCAGATGCTTACAGAAATGGCAGGCATGAGCCTTGAGGATGGGCTGGTCATGCAGATCCACCCCGGTTCTTTTCGCAATCATAGCCGCGATCTGTTTACGCGGTTCGGCCGCGACAAGGGCGCCGACATACCCATGCGCACGGATTATGTACACGATTTGAGGCCGCTTTTGGACAGATACGGAGCAGAACAGGATTTGACGGTTATCTTGTTCACCCTGGACGAAAGTGCCTACAGCCGCGAATTGGCCCCCCTGGCCGGAGTCTATCCCATCCTGCGTCTGGGTCCGGCCTGGTGGTTCCATGACAGTCCCGAGGGTATGCTGCGCTTTCGGCGCATGACGACAGAGACCGCCGGATTTTATAACACAGTGGGATTTAACGACGACACCCGGGCTTTCTTATCCATCCCGGCCCGGCATGACGCAGCTCGCCGGGTGGACTGCGCCTATCTGGCCGAACTGGTTGCCACCCATCGTCTTGACGAGGAAGAGGCGGTAGAGGTAGCACGGGATTTGGCATACCATTTGGCCAAGAAGGCTTACAGGCTAACTGCCGCGTAGAGGCTATCAAAATAGAAGGGTCCGGGGATTCAGGGGGCCAAGGATTCGGGTGAAAAGCGTAAAACAAAAGGGCAGTGAACAGTAAACAGTGAGTAGTGACCAAACCGGTTTCCCGCAGAGAGTGAAAGGCAGGCTGTTAGGAAGAGAACCCCAAAGCCTTGCTCATGGCTGATAGTTCATGGTTCATGGCAACGGCAAAGGGCAGAGAGTGAAGGGCAGACTGAAGACTGTAAGCAAGAGCAATAGCGGTGAGCGCGTAGAGCAGAGAGCATAGAAACCTCCAAAACCTTTTATATCGAATTTAGAAAACAGGGAAAGAATTAAACAAAAGAGGTCAAGGGGTTTTGCTAACAGTCTAATAGCCTTCAGCCTAAAAGGCTAATTATTAAACAGTGAGAGATATATACTATGAGTGACACATCTAAAGACTACTTGGACGGCATCTTCGGTCTGGAGGGCAAGACCGCCGTGGTGGTGGGCGGCACAGGGGTGCTCTGCGGAGCCATGGCCCGCGGATTGTGGCACGCCGGCTGTCGCGTGGTGCTGGCTGGCCGTGATGAGGCCAAAGCCGCCGCACACCGTGCAGCCTGGAACGCCTCAAAAGAGCATGTCCGCTTTTTTGCCATCGAAGCCACGGACAAGGACTCCCTCAGCGCTTTGGCCGAACAGACCGAAAAATGGTTCGGCGGTGTAGACATCTGGATCAACGGCGCCGGCATAAATTCAGCCACCCCTTACCTGGACATTACGGAGGAGGAATTCGACCGCATCGTGCGTGTCAATTTGAAGTCCGTGCACCTGGGCTGCCAGGTGGCGGGAGGCCGCTGGATGGAGCGTGGCCGGGGCGGCAACATTATCAACGTCTCTTCCATGTCCGCTATCCGCCCCTTGAGCCGGGTATTCACCTATTCCGTGACCAAGGCGGGCATCTGGAACCTGACTCAGAATCTGGCCCGGGAGTGGGCCCCGCATGGCATCCGGGTCAACGCCCTGTGCCCCGGTTTTTTTCCGGCCGAACAGAACCGCAAAGTGCTGGACCCGGGTCGCATCGAATCCATCATGCGCCAGACGCCCATGGACCGATTTGGGGAGGCCGAGGAGCTGGTGGGGGCAACGCTTCTCCTGGCTTCGGATAAAGCCGGAAGCTTCATTACCGGTGTCAGCCTGGCGGTGGATGGCGGTTTTTCCGTCATGTCTATTTAAAAGACGACCCTGAATGCCGGGAGAGAAGTATTTATAACCGGGCAATAAGTATCAACCATATGAGAAAGTTGTGATGATGAAAAATGATCAGCTGCATGCTTTTTTAAAGGATCCCGATGGTATGGGGGGGCGCCAGGAAGGTTTGCGTCTGGCTACTTCCCTGGCCGAAAAATTTTCTGCACATCCACTGGCCGACAGTCTGCGTGCCACGGGAGACGGCCTTTTGATCCTGGCCGAAACACAGGGGGGCGGCGAGGATCTCGCGATGGTGTGCACACCCAAAAATGCCCCACCGGCCTGGTTGGATCTATTCACCGGCGAACTGTCAGAGACCGAGGGGGTGCAGGTGTTGACAACCCGCTGTACGCCGGATAACGTCCCGGCTCTGCAGGCTGCCCTTCCCAACCTGAAACCCAAGCCGCTGGGGCTGACCCCGTCCTTCGGGTTCGGCGACCGCATTGGTCTGGCCACCCCAGGCCATGCCAAAGCCATGCATGCTCACGGCAAGAACCTGGCCGCCATTTTTGCGCAGCAGTCTATTCGGGAAATGACCCGCACCGAACGTACGGCCTTCCAGGTGATGGCCGATGCCACCTGGGGTGCATTCCGGGCCGGATGGCAGGGACCTGTGGGTGCGGATGCCGACCACCTCATGACCACCGCCGACGTGGATGAAACGGTAAGGGCGGGCTTTACCTTTTTCACCATCGATCCTTCCGCCCACGTGGATCAGCGCGCCGACGACTACACCGAAACCCAGGTGGATGAGTGCTTTCAGATGCTGCTACAAGACAAGGTGCCGGGGGCCGGGGACGTACTGGGCCTGTATGCGGATAAAGCCTATGACCTGAATTCCGCCAACGTCGTGCTGGAAATGCCCGCCCTCAAACGGGCAGCCGTGAAATACGGCCGGGCCCTGGCACATATCTACGCTATGGCGCAACACATCGCAAAAGCCATGGCCGGGCGGGGATTTGAACTGGAGATCTCCGTGGACGAAACGGATCAGCCAACCACTGTTCTAGAGCACCTGTTTATCGCCCTGGAACTGAAGCGGCACGACGTTCCCACGGTGAGCCTGGCGCCGCGTTTTATCGGGGATTTCGAGAAAGGGGTGGACTATCGGGGCGATATGGTTCGTTTTGAGGCAGACCTGGTCCAGCACGCGGCCATCGCCGAGCAATACGGCCCTTACAAAATCAGCCTGCACAGCGGCAGCGACAAATTCGGCGTATATCCC
>CAZKYZ010000223.1:0-6542 GCA_964557055.1 uncultured Desulfobacterales bacterium | reverse complement strand
AACAAACGAACAACCAAGAGCAAAGAGCTATGAACCATGAACCAATTCTCCCGCAGATGCGGGCGGGCCGGAGCTGTGGACTGTAACTTTCTTTTTTACGGCAGGGCTGGAGCAATGAGCGAGAAGGTAACTGTTCTGGGGATTGACGCCGGTTCCGTTTCTGTGGGCACGGTGGAAATGGACACCGCTGGAAATGTCCGGCAGACCGGGTATCGGTTTCACCGGGGGCATGTGGCCGAAACCATCCGGGAGATCCATACCGAGTTCAACACCAAAACCGTCGTCGACATCGGCGCTACCATATCTACACCGGAGATTGTTTCCAGAGCCAAACGAATTGACAACCGAATCGTCGTCATAGCGGGCGCCAGGAGATTCCACCGCAGCACTGATGGCGGCCGTCAAACAGATGGAAAGGCGATATTACCGGCACTTCCAGCGGATATTACAGAGGAACCGCAGCCCAGGTACAACGATACGGCGGAGGCGATTCTTGCTGCTTACGGCTTGCGGATCGAACATACCGGTGAGGCCATGGAGAATCTCCTGAAAATCCACCATCTGTCGACCCATTATCCCGACCTTTCGATGTTTGTGCAGACAAGCCCGGCGTTCTGCTGCCCGTCCCTGGTTACGGAAGCGTTCAACGATGCGATCGAGGAAAAAACCGGCTGCCCGGTGGTTACGATCATTTATGACGGAACCGGCGGTTGCGTTCGCCCATGAGGAACCTTGTTGTGTGGAGGAATATATCATCGGCGGCACCCGTATCTGCCGGCCATTCGGGGATAAGGGCGATCCTGGCACTTCCCCGCAAATTATCCTGTTGCAACTTGCCGCTATATTGCTAATATAGCGGCAACAGCGGACTGGAGGAAAGCATGACAATGAACACCTATTACATTGACGGCAAGTATGTGAAGGAAAACGAGGCGGTTGTTTCCGTAAACGACATGGTGGTGCTGCGGGGATACGGTGCCTTTGATTTTTTACGCACTTACGGCGGGCGGCCTTTTTTCCTGAGTGACCATATCCGCCGGCTGCAAAACAGCACGGGCATGCTGGGGCTTCATTTTCCATGGTCACTTGACGAAGTAACGGAAATCGTTCTCAACACCATGCGAAAAAACGACCACCAGGAATACAACATCCGTATCGTGGTCACCGGGGGCGTCAGCCCGGACGGTATTACCCCGCACGACAATTCAAGCCTGATCGTGATGGTAACCGATATTCATCGGATGCAGCCGGAATTGTATAGCGATGGCGCCGCCATTATCACCACCCGCGTGGAGCGGTACGCTCCGGAAGCCAAGAGCACCACGTATCTGCCCGCCATCTTGGCCTTGCGCAACGCCAGGTTGAAGGGGGCCGTCGAGTCGGTCTATGTCGATCGTCGCAACCGCCTGCTGGAAGGCACCACCAGCAACCTGTTTTTGTTTACAGGTGGCAAACTGGTCACCCCCGGAGCCGGAATTTTGCCGGGTGTCACCCGCAAGGTTCTCCTGGATGTGCTCAAAGAAGCGTTTGACATCGAAATCCGGGACATTCATGCCGAAGAACTCGAGCGTGTTGACGAGGTTTTTCTCTCTTCTTCCAACAAAGAAGTTATGCCCGTTACCCGGATCGACGACCGGGTGATTGCCGACGGGAAACCCGGGGAACAGACCCGGAAAGCGATGGGGCTGTTTCGGGAATATACAACTGCCTACGCCGCCGGAAAAGTATAAAGAATGGGAACAGCGCTCATCTGTGCTGAGATCGATCTTGGTGCCATCGACGGCAACATACGGATGCTGAAACGGCTGACCAAGCCGGGGACACGGTTGCTGGTGGCTGTAAAGGCCAATGCCTACGGGCACGGTGCTGAAGGTGTGGCCCGGCAGGCGCTGCAAAGTGGAGCGGACTGCCTGGGTGTCGCACGCCTGGAAGAAGGGCTTGCCCTGCGAAATGCCGGCATTGAAGGGCAACTGCTGGTTCTGGGGTATACCCCGCCGGATCGAATTGTCGAGCTGGTGGACCATGGCCTTACCGCTTGTGTTTACAATGTTGCAACGGCCCGGGCATACGCCGCTGTTGCCCAACAACAAAAAAAACCGATTCGCGTGCACGTTAAGGTGGATACCGGGATGGGACGCCTCGGGATGCTGTCTGATTCCTTGCGCTGTGCAGCGGCTGAAAGCAGCAGCAATGCCGTCGCTGACGTGCTCTCCATCGCCGGCCTTGCCGGTATCGAGATCGAAGGCATTTTTTCGCATTTTGCCTGCGCGGACAGTCATGATAAAACATCGGCTTTTTGCCAGCTGTCTTTGTTCGCAGATCTTCTCAAACGGCTCGATCGCAATGGTCTGCGTATACCTGTCCGGCATATGGCCAATAGTGCGGCCACCATCGAGATCCCCGAGTCCCACCTGGATATGGTACGACCCGGCATAGCGGTCTATGGGTTGAACCCCTCCAATGGTGAGAAACCGGCCGGAGTGCCGCTGCACCCGGCCATGGCCATCAAAACGTGCATTGTTCACCTCAAGCGGGTGAGCTCCGGATTCGCAGTGAGCTACGGGAGTACCTTCGTTACCGAAAAGTCCACCACCATCGCCACCGTTCCGGTTGGATACGGGGATGGCTACAGCCGCCGCCTTTCTTCGGCCGGCAGCATGCTGGTGCGCGGACAGCGGGCTCCGGTTGTCGGCAGGGTATGCATGGATCTGACCATGATTGATGTGGGCCATATTCCGGATGCCGATGTCGGCGACGAAGTGGTGGCTCTCGGCACCCAGGGCGACGAGACCATCTCCGCCGAAGAGATTGCCCTTGCTGCCGGCACCATCAACTACGAGGTGGTAACGGCTGTATCGGCTCGGGTGCCGAGAGTGTTTCGAGCCATTCCAAAAACGAACGAGAGGGGGCAGGATAACGATGCACCTTATTGACGCCCAGGTTCTGACTTTCGCCGGCCTGGCAGCCCTGCTGACAATTACGCCCGGATCCGATACCATGCTGGTCATCCGCAGCGTTCTTGCCCGGGGACAGCGGGCCGGGTTGTTGACCACCGTCGGCATCTGCTGCGGTCTGTTTATCCACGCCAGCCTTTCCGCCGCAGGGCTTTCGCTGATACTGGTGAAGAGTGCTGCGGTTTTCGAAACAGTCAAGCTGGCCGGCGCCTGCTACCTTATCTTTCTCGGGATTCAGTCCCTCCGGAAGCTGACCCGCAGGCCGGCGGAACAACAGGTGCAAATACCCGACCGGGAAAAACGAGCTCCAGTAAAAGCTCCCTGGAAATCGTTTATGGAAGGGATGCTCAACAACCTGCTCAATCCCAAGCTGGCTGTTTTTTACCTGGCCTTTCTGCCCCAGTTCATTAATCCCGGCGACCCGGTTTTCTGCAAATCAATGCTCCTGGCGGGGATTCATTTTATAATGGGGATTGTTTGGCTGTCGACTGTTACCCTGTTCCTTGGCAAGATGCGCGGCTTTTTTGCCAGTGCCCGTGTGCGTAAATGGCTGGAGGCTACCTGCGGTGCGGTCCTGATCGGGATGGGGATTACCCTGGCCATCGAAAACCGATAACCTGCCATCGCACAAGCCGCTTCTATATTGTGATCGCCATGCAGGCACAGCCTCTCGTTTTTTTTCGACCAACGGTGTCCCGGCCGTGCCCGCGCGACCGGCATCCGGTTGTTTGACAATCAAAACCCATCATGAATCCGGTTTGGAATTCCGTTTGCCCCTCAATTGACCGCAGGCCGCCTGAAACTGACTTCCCAGGGTGCTGCGCCGGATCACCACAACATTTTTCTGTCTGAGAACGGCCATAAAATGCTGAATGCTTTTCTCTTCTGGTTTACCGACCTGGTCGCCGCGCGAAGGGTTGTACGGGATCAGATTAATTTTTGCCGGAAGGTCACGAACATAGTCGGCAAGCTGTTCGGCATGCTCATCCGCGTCGTTGACACCCGGTATCAGAATATACCCGATCATGTGACGCCCGGATTTCGGAAGACCGAAAGCGTGCAGGGACTGTTTTACCTCGGCCAGGGGGAATGACCTGTTGATGGGCATCAAGTCGGAACGGAGCCTGTCGTTGGGTGCATTTATGGAGACAAAAAGATGAAGCCCGGGGAGGTCAACATCGGCAAGCAAACGGATTTTATCCGCCAGGCCGGCCGTGGAGATTGTAATACGGCGAAGGGCAATATTCAGCCCCTGCTGGTCGTTGAGAATCCGGACCGCCTGAAGGACGTTGTCGAAATTGTCCAGGGGTTCCCCCATTCCCATGAAAACAACATTGCGAACCCTGCTCCCACGGGATCTGCGGGCGTAGACCACCTGGCCGATCATTTCTTCGACGGTTAGATTGCGTAAAAACCCCTGCCTTCCCGTTTCGCAGAAGCAGCATCCCATACGACAGCCTGCCTGGGTGGACAGACAAACGGTGTGGTGCGTCGCCATGGGAAGGATAACGCTCTCGATTTCAGAGCCGTCAGCAAGCCTGGTCAGAAATTTAACGACGTTGTCTTTTTCAAGGGCTTGCGTGACGGTTCCGGGGGCCGCTGTTACGGTTTTTCGGAGATTGGCGGCAAGTTCGGCCGATTGGTGCAATTCAGGTGCCGCCAACGGATCCGTGGCCAGATCCCGGTACATGCCTCGAAACAGGGCGCCGGCGTGGAAACGACCCCTGCCGAATCGTCGACTCAATTCGCTTGCTAATTCGGGGCAGGTGTATTCGTAAATCTTCATGGGCTTCAAAGTTGTTGACCGAACGAACGATCGGTCGGAACAGCAGTCGTTTTCACCCCCCCTGTTTCTGCGGAATACGGCGTTTTCCCAAATCGGTCCGGCGGTGCAAGGCGCAGTGTATGGGTGATGCTGGGCACGATCTCTTCTTCATAGTGCGTTACCAGGATTATGCCGGTTTCGGTTTGGCGGCCGACGGTCTCGATGAGGTCGAGCACCCGTTTTCGGTTGCTGACATCCAGGCCCTGGCAGGGTTCGTCGAGAATAAGCAAATCAGGCGTTTTGACCATAGCCCGGGCCACCAGGACCATGCGCCGTTCCCCGTTGGACAGCCGGTCGAAAATGGCTCCGGAAAGATTTTCGATGTTTAAAAACCGTATCCAGCGATCGGCGGTTTGATTTTGTAGCTGCGTACAGTACCGGAACAGGCCCACCGAATCGAAAAATCCGGAACAGACCACATCCCGTGCCGTGATGGACCGCCGGTAATTTAATTGGAGATCGGCGGAAATGAGTCCGATCCGCTGTTTGATATCCCAGACGCTTTCGCCGCTGCCTTTCGGTTTTCCGAAAAGGGTTATCCGGTTGGCGTACCCCTGGGTATTCTCTCCGGTGATCAGGTTCAGAAGCGTTGTTTTGCCGGCTCCGTTGGGCCCAAGTACGGCCCAGTTCTCGCAACTGTTCACGGTCCAGTAGAGCCCGTTAATGATCCATTTGCCTTTATAGGCGACGCGGACATCCTGCATATCGATCAGTTGCCTTTTTTGGCGTGGCGTTGTCCGGCGGCCGGCGGGTTTTGTGGGAGCATTGGAAAGATGGCAGGAGGGCCTGGCGTACAGTTGATCCATGTGGTCCGGTGTCAGCACCTCTGCCTTGGTCCCCTGAAACAGCACCCGGCCGTTTTTGACGCAGATAATGTGGGAGATGCCGGCGGGTATTTCCCTGAAGCGATGGGTGATCAGAATCACCTGGACGCCGTTGCCCATCATTTTTTGGATGGCATCGGCCAATGTTTTTCGGGAAGCGGCATCCAGCCCGTCGAACGGCTCATCCAGCACAATCAGCTCCGGTAACGATATCAATTCCCTGGCAATAAGCAGTTTGCGCATTTCACCGGTGGAAAGGGTGGTGATGTCGCGATCCATCAATGCTTCGATACGCAGGAGGCGGACGGCCGCTTCCGTTTCCGGATGGACCCCCTCTTTTTCTGCCCGAAGAATATCCAGAGCGGTGGTTCGGATGTCCGGTTTTCCGGAAAAAAAACGACCGTCGTTCAGGTAATCCTCACGGGCCAGCAGGTGTTGATGGGATTCAAAGGAGAGATAACCGATAGTACTTGTTTGTGTTTTGCTGCCGGCGCGATAGACGCTGCCTTGCACCACCGGTATATGGCCGGCGACGGCACGCACCAGTGCGGATTTTCCGGCACCGTTCGGTCCCAATACGGCCCAGTTCTGCTTTTTTTTGATGGTCCAGGTTGTCTCCGGAAGCAGAAACCGGTCTCGTAACCGGACGGTGATGCGGTTGAGCATCAAAACGATATCAGGGTCTGGTTGAAATCGGGGCATTGATCGATTCTTTCATGGTCCGCCCGCAAATCGGCTGGGGCGGAATGCCAACAACGGCGTTTGCCGGATTGTAGCACATTATGGTTGTTGAAAAAACAGCGCTGAAGACGTAAAGTAAAAAAACGGCGGATAGGGCCAACGCCGCCGGCGGGACATGATAATGGGTGGTTTCGGCATTATGATAAACCCTATAGTTGCATAAAAAACATGGCGAAGAGAGCGAAAGTGGCTGTAAAT
>CAZKYZ010000222.1:0-6629 GCA_964557055.1 uncultured Desulfobacterales bacterium | reverse complement strand
TTGGGGAGAAAGTTCATTGATTGTTGTATTGTTATCCATACCGTTTGAAACTGGTTTGCAGAGTGGACGATGATCAATTAAGTATGGCTGAAAACAGCGTGTATTGTCAAGGAGGAAACAGCACCGCAAAATAGGTTACCATTTTTGATTTTGCGGTGCTGTTTATGCCAATATCGGGTTTCGGCTTGATTCCGGGATGCAGGTTATTGATCCCGGGGAGGTGTCGGTCCCGGCCTGCGGGAACGCCGTAGCTCTCTGTATTTCTGTTTCAGCTCCTGGTAACGTTCGTTTCCCAGCAGTTTTCGGACTTCAATAAAAAAGTGAAACCTTTCCAGGGATAATTCCGTTCTGGCATTCTGTACTTCCCGGTACTTTTCACTAGCTGCTTTCTCATCGAACTCGGTGTTATCCATAAGCAGCTCCAGGTCGAGCATCTCTTTTTCGAGAGCGCCTTTTAAATCGATCATTTTACGCCGGCTCTCCAGATAAAGGTCATCCAGTTTCTGTTGCTCCACCGCTGTTATTCCATGTTTTTCAGCTGTATCCGGAAGACGCCACCATTTTCCCGGAGGCATGTTGAGTCCTTCCTGGCTGGCTGTTTCCGTTTGCGCAAGGCAGGTGCCGGTGGTAACAACCAGGCTGATCATGGCAATGATGAAAATAAGGTTTTTCATGTGATGTTCTCCTTTGTTTGTGTTTTTCCCCGGTACGAATTGTCAAACAGACCGCTGCCGGTGTAAGGGTTGTCCAGGGGGACGATAAAATCTACGAATTCTTCGGAAAAACCGGGTTCGGTTTCTTCCGGAAAACCGATTCCGGGTCCGTTGAAGGCCCGTTCCTCCAGGGACTGAATTTCCAACAGGAATGCCTTGTCCTGCGCCATTTCCGCAACGATATAGGAATCCTGCGGTGACGGACCGGGGTGCCGCAACAGGGACCATCCGGACAGCGCCAGAATCACCAGCAGAACAATTGCGAAAACCGGTCCCGCGGCGGGAGCGGCGACCCATTTCCTGGCCGGGTGTACCGGCGCCGGCTGAAGGCGAAGGCGTGGTGTGCACTCGCTGGCTATTCGGTGCAACGCAGCCAGCTCTTGCTGTAATGCCGAGACACTTTCCCGACACTCCGGGCAGTCGTCGAGATGCCTGCGCACTTGCGCGGAATCCATTTTTTCACCCGCCAGATAATACAGGACCTGATTTTCGGACATGTGTTTGGGGTTATCTTTCATTGTGGTACTCCCGTAGAAACGATCGAAAACTGCCGGATTCCCGAAATTTCCGTAAAGACCGGTATAGATGCGTTTTGACGCTGCTTTCCGCTTTTTGCATGACCATGACGATCTCCCGAATTTTAAGACCGTCGATAAACCGCAGCATAAAGACCTCCCGTTCCGCTGCCGGCAGTGATTTCAAGTATGATGACAGCCGGATTTGAAACTCTTTTCTGAGCAGGTCGGATGACGGATCTCTGCCGCCGGAAGCCTCCACCGATTCAGAGGGGTTCTTTTTTTCGAAGCCGAAGTAAGACAGCAGGCGTCTTTTCCGGTGGTGATCGATTACCTGGTTGATTGCCAGACGGTACAACCACGATTTGAACTGGTTCGGATCCCGCAGACGGCCAATCCGTTTTACCACTTTGATAAAAATGTCCTGGGTGATGTCCTCGGCATCCATCAAAGAGCCTGTACGGACGTATACCATACGGAAAATATCCTGCTGATAGCGTTGGATCAGGCTGTCGATTGCGTCCCGGTCGCCCGCAGCGGCAATCAGGACGGTTTCAGCCATGAGCAACTTTTTTTCAGGTTGTAATTCTTGTGTAGCGATCATATCCGTGTGATTCCGTTTGCGGAGACCCTGCCGTTCAATTCCGCGCAAGATGAGCAAAGCTGTTGCCAGGTAAGACGATTCCACGGCTGTTTTTGTTTACATAAAATTAGGACCGAACTATTAAAAATATGCCTCCTGCGAATATTGTATAAACATTTCAGTGGCGTGGAATCTTAGGGCTATTGACCTGGAAGCGTTATTCTGGCAAAGTAAACCTTATAGATGGAATACGGCGCATCCCTGACCCTGAAGCCCTTCGACTTTTGCAACGTTACGGGTAACCGTATTTGTCCAAATTTTCAACCGGGAGGAGATCATGTATGCCCAAACATAAAGAGAAAAGGAGCCGTTCAGAATTCCTTGTCTCCGCAGCCGGATTCGTGATTGTCGTAGCGGGTATGAAAGCCGCTGCATCCCTGATCAACCCGTTTCTGCTGGCACTCTTCATTGCCACGATCTGTGCCCCCCCATGGTCTGGATGCATCGCAGGAAATTACCCGATTTCGTGGCGGTTATAATCATCGTCCTCGGCATTTTCATTGTCATGCTGTTTTTGAGCATTTTTATCGGCAATTCCGTGAATGCATTTACCCAGGATCTGCCCGGATACCAGGAACGGTTGTCCAGCAAAATGGGAGACGCAATTGTTTTGTTACATCGGATCGGCATCAATGTGTCCGGCACTGTTGTTTCCGATTACTTCAACCCCGGCAGTGCCATTCGGGTCGCCCGAAACCTGCTTACCGGATTTAGCGGTGTCCTACAAACGGTTTCATGATCCTTCTGACCGTCGTTTTTATTCTTCTGGAAGCATCCGGTTTTCCTGTCAAACTGCATGCCGATTTTCAACAGCCGGAAACCGCCATCGGGCGGCTTCAACGGATAACCGACAGTGTCAACCGTTACCTCGGTATCAAGACCATTTTCAGCCTGGTCATCGGGTTGGCCGTTTTTATGCTGTTGCGGGCAATCGGTGTGGATCATTCCAGCTTGTGGGGACCGGCGGTTTTTTGCTCAATTTTACCCCCAATATCGGCTCGATTATTGCCGCTATACCGGCTGTTCTGCTTGCCTTGGTGCAGTTGGGTCTGGTTCCCGCCCTGCTGACCGCCGGAGGGTATGTGGCGATCAACATTACCGTTGGAAGCATCCTGGAACCGAAATTTATGGGCCGCGGTCTGGGTCTTTCCACACTGGTGGTCTTTATATCACTGGTATTTTGGGGATGGAGACTGGGGCCGGTGGGTATGCTGCTGTCGGTTCCACTGACGATGATCCTCAAAATTATTCTGGAAAGCAACGAAGAAACCCGCTGGATCGCAGTGATCATGGGGCTGTGCCGGTTGCAGCGAAAAAGCGGACTACCAAAGACCCCGCACGTTAACATGCATCCAGCCTCTGATTTCACTGTGCGGTTTTTTTATCGACAACGGATTGGTAATGGGCCACTTTTTTTTGGTATTTTTTATTTTCCGGGTATCGGCGCAGTAATTCCTTATAGATTCTGAGGTTTGCGGATGCCTGTTGCGACGGGATCAGGCCTACCTGCCGCTCCAGTTCTTCATCACTGAGAGTGGCTTCGTAGGCCTCAATGGCTTCCAGTTCCGCCTGCTGTCTTTCGGCTGCTGTCTGCAGTTCATCGGGAGCCGACAGGGGACCTTCCGTTGATTCCAGCACGATTTCGTTGTCCGGGGACTGCCAGCGGCCCTCTTTAAAGAAACCATTTATGGTTTTTCCACCGGGGAAAGTGTATTCGCCCTCACCGTCAAAGAGGTTGTTTTTAAAAAGGCCCCGGTAAACACTGCCGTCGCTGAAACGGTATTCACCAAACCCCTCGAAACGGTTGTTAACGAATCCGCCGGAATATTTTTTCCCGTCGGCAAAGGTAAATTCCCCCCTGCCGTGGAAGGCATCCTCCCCAAAAGCGCCTTCGTAGCGATTGCCGTTGGGAAATGTGTAAATGCCGGTGCCGTTAAAACGATTGTTCTCAAATTGGCCTGTGTAGGTTTTTCCGTCGGGAAATTCAAGGGTTCCGTTTCCGTGAAATGCATTATTTTTGAATTCTCCGGTGTATTTGCGGCCATCCAGCCAGATGTAACTGCCGTTTCCGTCGAATCGGCCATTTTTGAACTCCCCGATATAGCGCCGGGCATCCGGAAGAAGAAAGGTCCCTTTGCCGTTGAGGCAGTCGCCTTCGATACAGTTTTGATTGGTTGCGCATGCAGCTAGTAAAACAGGTGCCAGCCACAGCAGGACTATTTTTTTGCAGTAATTTTTCAGCATACGTGCCCCTTGGGTTGTTTGCCGTTATCGCCCGAGCTGATATTTTTGTACAGCGCGGTTATGGGCTTTTAAATTGGTTGAAAACTGATGCGTACCATCGTTTTTTGCCACAAAATAAAGATAGTTGCTTTCTGTCGGATGTAAAACGGCCAGAAAGGATGCCAGACCGGGATTGGCAATGGGGCCCGGTGGGAGGCCTTTTATGGTGTATGTATTGTAGGGCGTGGGCGTTTGGAGATGTTTGCGGGTAAGATTCCCATCAAAATCGGCAATTCCGTAAATGACCGTTGGATCACTCTGCAAGGGCATCCCTATCTGAATACGGTTGTGAAAAACCGATGCAATCAATGGACGTTCCTCGGCCGTTCCGGTCTCTTTCTCCACAATAGAAGCCAGGGTAACCACCTCATGGACCGTCATCCCCGCCTCATCTGCTTCACGTTTCATTTCTGCGGAAAAGACCGCTTGGAAACGTTTAACCATTATAGCAATCAGGGCTTTTTCATCGGTATTTTTCGAGATGTGATATGTATCCGGGAATAGATAGCCTTCCAGGTTGTCACCGGAAATTCCAAATTGTCGGGCCACAGGCGGATTGAATGCCAGGGATTCAAATTTTTTTGTGCTGCCATAACCTTCTTTTTCGACCAGAGCGGCTACCTGATGGACCGTATAACCCTCGGGGACGGTGAATCGCAGCAGTAGAACTCTGCCCCCCACAATCACCGACAAAACCTGGTTGGGTGTCATGTTCGCGCTGAGTTCATATTCACCGGATTTGATCTTTTTGTCCCATCCGTTGACCTTGGCCAGCAGTTTAAATTTTAATGGATCCGTTATGATTCCAAAATCATGCAGGTGTCCAGTGACGGTTTTAAACGGTTGTCCGGGGAGAATCGAAATGATCTGCTTTTCCGGACTGCCGCTCGCCGGGCGGTTTCCGAATTCTTTGAGGTCGAAAAAGAAATAAGCAACCGCCGCTACGGCAGCTACCATTAGAAATGCACCAATAATCAGGGTTTTTTTCAGCATCGCATACAGTCGAACGTTAGAGGCTTGCCCCTGCGGGACAGAATCTGGATATGTATATTACTGGCATCCATAACCGGTATATGATACGGTGAAACAAAGGCGTCCGTTTGTAATTCTGATCGCGTCGCCAAATACCAATACCCAAAATTGAACGGGTTGTCAAAGTGAACCGGTGCCGGGCTGTCGCTGAGACACCACCGGTTGATTTCATATTCCGAAAATCGTCCGTCAGTGCAGTCCAGCTGTATAGAAAGGTATTTCTGTATGGAACAGACAAGCAAAACGAGCCGGTCCTACGGTGGCTTCGAACAGGGGCCGATTCGGCCCCCCAGTGAGGCCAACAGCCTGCTGATCCGAGTTACCCGCAATTGTCCCTGGAACCAGTGTACGTTCTGCCCGGTATACAAGGGGCAAACTTTTTCCGTAAGACCCCTTGAACACGTGTTGAAAGATATCGACGACATTCACGGTTATGTTGATAAACTGCGGGAGGTGGCGGATCCCCCGGGATTGTTCAACCGCAGGGAGATTGATGCCGCCTTGCAGAATGATGAAATCAATTCTCCGCAGGCGCTGAGCGCCGCTTACCAGTGGTATCGGGCGGGAATGACATCTGTTTTTTTGCAGGATGCCAACAGCCTGATCATAAAAACTGCCGATATCCTCGCCATTCTTTCCCGTTTGAAAAAACATTTTCCCTGGATAAAAAGGATCACGTCCTATGCCCGCTCCCATACCATTGCCCGGATCAGCGATGAAAACATGCAACGTCTGAGCGAAGGCGGGTTGTCCCGAATTCATGTCGGAATGGAATCCGGCTCCGACGCCGTTTTGAAAAAAATTCGCAAGGGTGCGCAAAAAGCGACTCATATCAAGGCGGGGATTCGAGTGAAAAAAGCCGGGATTGAATTGTCTGAATATGTGATGCCCGGGTTGGGCGGCCGCGAGCTGACTGCAGAGCACGCCCGCGAAACGGCAGATGCCGTCAATCAAATCAACCCGGACTTCATTCGCCTCCGAACCCTGGCGATACCGGAAAACACGGAACTGTATAGTGAATTGAAAAACGGTACGTTCCTGAAATTGGGTGACCTCGAAATGGCCCGTGAGGTGATGGCCTTTATCGGATACCTGGAGGGTATCACCAGCGCCCTGAAAAGCGACCATATCCTTAACCTGTTTCAGGAAGTGGAAGGCCGGCTGCCGGACGACAAACCGAAGATGCTGAATGTGTTCAGCCGTTTTCTGGCCCTAACTTCCGGAGAGCAGGTATGCTACCAGGTGGGAAGACGGCTGGGAATATTCGGCTGTCTGGCGGATATGGCCGATTCAGGTCGGATGGAACGCGTTAAGAAGGTGTGTCGGGAAAACCACATCAATGAGGGCAACGTGGATTCGATTATTGATGAACAATGAAACGGTTTGTCTAAAGCCTCTTTTGCAACGATAGGGTTTATAAAACAACCGGAATGCTTCTCGGTT
>CAZKYZ010000221.1:0-6658 GCA_964557055.1 uncultured Desulfobacterales bacterium | reverse complement strand
ACGACACTGACCGTTGCCAAGACGAAATTTTCCGCCAAAGCCTTCCCATCGATAGATACCATCATGAACCAGCATGGACATATATTTGTTACCCTTTTTTACCCCGTTTTTTATGCAGCACCCGGGTAAATTATCTGCGTGTCAGCTTACCATAAATCTGCATCAGTTTGTCCGGGAGCTCAGCGACATTGGAGATCACGTTGTGGTGAAGTGCGCCGTAAATGTCATTGAGGCGCTGGTCGCCGGCCAGGTCAATTGTAATGGCATGCGTAATGATCCCCTTTGCCCGTGCTTCCGATATGGCCTTGCGGGTATCTTCAACGGCATACGTCTGTTTATAATTCAAATCGTTCGGGAAACCGTCTCCCACAATGATAAGAATGCGCACTTTGTTGTCAACATCGTCAAAGCTGGCCGCGGCATGCCGGATCGCGGCTCCCATCCGCGTGCTGCGCATGGGCTGCATGCCGCTGAGGCGACATTTAACACCATGATCAAGGGGCTGGTCGAAATCCTTGATCCGGCGGTAATCAACACCGAGCCTGCCGGTACCGGAAAAGCCGGCGACGGCATAGATATCGCCCACTGTCTCGAGGGCCTCGCAAAACAGGACAACCGCTTCTTTTTCAACATCCAGCACACGGATATCGGATCCGTACACCCGGTTGGCAGTGGAGCGGGACTGGTCCACCAGCAAGAGGGCCGCCACGTCTCTTGTCTGTTTAATTCGTTTGATATAGATACGGTCCGAAGGTATCCGCTTCATTTTACGGTCCATAGCAAAATCGATCAATGCGCGATAATCGAACTCATCCCCTTCGACCCATTGCCGCAGAATCGTAAGCCCTTCCGGCTTGAGAAGCTCAAAAGAATAGCGAATTTTCTTGACCAGCCCTGCCCGTTTTTCAATGGTTGCTGCATAAAAGGCATTGTCGACTTCGGGCGCCGATTTGTCAAGTACCCGGACATGATCGTTCATGTAGTCCCCGACGGTGTTGTCCCACTCCCGGTACCAGAACACCTTGCCTTCCTCGGCACGCATCGGAGCGACGTCATCACGGCACCTCCCGATGATATCTTCCATATTGAAATCTGCAGGATCGAAGTTTATGCCGGTTTCCAGGGGGTCCTCTGTGCTATGGTCTTTTTTATAGGATACCGCCATGTTGCGTATATCATCCGCCGATAGTCCGCCGTCCGTTATCACCAGTTTCCTGCGGATATCAGCCCGGTAGGCGGAAACACCCATGTCTACCAGTTTGCGGTGTATGGTCTCCGCCAATCGATTGAAACGGTCCATGGACTGGTGGTAAAAATCCGGCCGCAGTACCCTCCCAAAGGGGGTCGCCAGGGACGCGGTCTCTCCGGATTCATTCAGCGCCTGCACACGGGCAAACGTCTCACAGACCAAAGCGCCGCAGGATTCCACCCGGCTGTCCTGCCGGATGCGGTCCATGAACTGCTCCCGCACGGCCAGAACGGTTTTTTCAGGCGGACACGAAGAAAAAACATCTGCGCCCGTTTCTATTCCCAGCCCCACGAGAAGGTATAATTGCTGGATCGGGGGTATGCCCCCGGGCTGATCGTTTGTGCGGATGCCGGTGTTGGCAAGCCCGGGATATAGACGCTCCGCCAGACCGGGATAACGAATTGTTGTCAGTAACCGAATCCGCCCGTGTTCAAAGATGGTAAACAGATCCTGGGCCAGCCGGGGGGCGGAAAAGACCTGGAAAAAGCGTTCCAGGTCGCTTTGCTGCGTGGGACGATCGTCCCGGTAAAATTGTTTGTCAGCGTTACAACAGATCGCAAGCGCCGTTGTGTGACGTCGAGCCAGTTTTTCCACGTCGAAATCGTAGGTACCGAACTCATGGTGCCCCGCCTCCAATCTTACCAGCCGTTTATACAGTTCCAGGTTGTCGCTGCGCCGATTGGAAACACTGATTTCATCCGGCACATATATCGTCGCCGCATCGGAGCAGACAGTTACCGAACCGTCGCTTGCCGTCTTCAACAACGAAAGTGGACGAATAGACAATGCCCGCCCCGTCCGGGCCCGCAGATAGCGCGTCAGCACCGGAAGAACCCCGGCAAGGGGAACCGCTACCTGCAGCTCCGCAAGGCGATCCACCGCCATGCGTGAAGTCAGGGACAGATATTTGCTGCCGGCGGCCGGTTTTCCGCCCGCAATATACAGCCCCTCGCAAACAAACGCTTTCAATGCGTTTTCCGGAAGAAGGTCCAGCCCCCGTGACAAACCCTCCAGAAATGGAGACACCAGCAGGTGATCCGCACGTACCACCTCCCGGAGGGCATCTATCTGGAATTTCCGCTTTTCCCTTGAAAATTGTAATACTGCCCGTGGCACAAAATACGTAAACTGCTGCGCTGAGCTATAGGCAATTTTCTGCCCAAATGCGGCAGACAGCAGTTCCAGAAAAGACGCTGCCGAGGCAATATCGCCATCATTCAGGATGTCGACCAGAGCAGCCAGTGGTTTTTTAAGGGTATAGGTTCCGATGGCGCTCATGGTGGCAACGACCGCCAGGAAGCGGTCCGTCAAGAGGGGGGATCCCTGCGACAGAACCGCCGCCAGAACCGGTGACAAAAGCCCGCAGATGGTTTCTCCCGCTTCTCCGGCACAAGTGATTTCCCGAAGATAAACCGGGATCTGACTACTGTTTTGCCTGGCCAGAGAGAGGCATCCGGAAACAATTTTATCGGCCAGATCAAACCCCTGGTCGCGCACCCGGAGCAGGGTGTTGGTAATGGCTTCCTCATGGTCCGCCAGGACCTCCATGCCCTGTTCCTGCATGGCTGACCGCAAACGCCGGGTCAATGGTGCGTCTGCGGAAGAAAGTCTCTGGAAATGATCAAAGGCATTCATGGATAGATAAGGATCGGATGGTCAGCGTACCAGGTCATCGACCAGGTCGTTCAATGTTTCCAAAAGACCCGGGTCATCCGTCAACGGAAGGCAGACGGCCGAATGGCAGGCTTCTTTGGGTGCGACGCCGTTTTGGATGAGCTGGGCCGCATAAATGATCAAACGCGTACTGGCGCCTTCGACGAGCCCCTGTTCGCGTATATTGCGTATTTTATTGGCCAGCGCGACCAACTGGCGCGCTTCGGATTCCGGCATGCCGCTTTCAGCAGATACAATTTTTGCCTCGATGGTTTCCTCCGGATAATCGAAAGCAATGGCAACAAACCGTTGCCGGGTGCTCTGTTTCAAGTCTTTCAGCACCGATTGATATCCGGGGTTGTATGAAATCACCATGGAAAAATCAGGGTGCGCCTTAATGGTTTCTCCCTTTTTATCGATGGTCAACATTCGCCGGTTGTCCGTCAATGGATGAATAACGACAGTTGTGTCCTTCCGGGCTTCAACGATTTCGTCCAGATAGCAGATGGCCCCCATCCGGACCGCCTTTGTCAAGGGGCCATCCACCCAAACCGTCTCATCATTCTTGAGTAGATAGCGGCCCGTAAGATCGGAGGCAAACAGGTCCTCATGACAGGCGACCGTAATCAGGGGCCGCTTCAGTTTCCAGGCCATATACTCCACAAATCTTGTTTTGCCGCAGCCGGTGGGGCCTTTCAGCATCAACGGAAGACCTGTCCGACAGGCTGTGATGAATACGGCTGCTTCATTTCCCGTCTCATGGTAGTACGGCTCTGCCGCCACCATGTATTGGTCTGTTTCCAACAGGTTGACTCCTTTCGAAATAATCTGGGAAAAGATAACCAGCGGCATGTAACCAAATTGCCTATAACAGGGGACAGCTGCTGTCAATTTTTTTTTGCTTGCGGTTGTTTCATGATTATAATAGCTAAGATCGGTTCTTATGCAAATTCCCGAAAACAGACAGCCCAATTCGGCCTGAACACGAAATGAATAAACAGGAAAATCCTCAATGACAAACAACAACGTACACCCCGGTTACAAGGGCGAGATGGTCTACCGCCTTGAAGAAGGTGACCGGGATATACTCCTGGTCGGTACGGCCCATGTATCCCAGGAAAGTGCAGACCTGGTGGTCCGGATTATCAACGAACAAAAACCCGACACCGTCTCTGTTGAGCTCTGCCCGTCCAGGTTTCAGTCCATCCGCCAGAAAGATCGTTGGCAGGAGATGGATATCATCAAGGTAATCAAAGAAAAAAAAGCCTCCCTGCTTCTCTCCAACCTGCTGCTGGCGTCGTTTCAAAAACGAATTGCCAGCAAGCTGAACATCAAGCCTGGAGCTGAAATGATCGCCGCCATCGATGCCGCTGAAGCAATCGGGTCTGAAATTCATCTGGCCGATCGGGATATCCGCGTGACCCTTACCAGGACCTGGCGCGGCATGGGGTTGTGGTCCAAAATCAAAGTCCTGTTTCAGTTTCTCATGTCAATCGGTGACGTGGAGGAAATCAGCGAGGAAGATATCGAAAAAATGAAGCAGGAAGACATGCTCCAGACCGTGCTTGCCGAGGTGGAAAAATCCTTCCCGGCCATACGCCAGATCCTCATCGACGAACGCGATCGCTACCTTGCTGAAAAGATACGAACCGCTCCGGGTAAAAAGATTGTCGCCGTGGTCGGGGCCGGCCATGTCCCCGGTATCCGCAAATATTACCAGTCGAAACAGGATCTGAAGGAGCTGGATGAGATACCCCCGGGTGGGAAACTGGCCGGGCTTTTGAAGTGGCTGATCCCGGCCGTGATCCTGGCACTTTTTGTGGCTGGTTTTTTTTACGGCGGCAAAGAAACCGGTGCCGGCATGATCGTCTGGTGGATCGCAGCCAACGGCCTGCTGGCCGGCTTGGGGGCGCTGATTGCACTGGCCCACCCCTTCACCATCCTGGCTTCCGTTGTGGCTGCGCCATTGACATCGCTCAACCCAATGATTGCCGCCGGATGGGTATCCGGGCTGGTGGAAGCCTTTACCCGAAAACCCAAGGTAAGAGACTTTGAAGCACTGTCTGAGGATATCCTTTCCGTCCGGGGTTTCTGGCGCAACAAAGTGACCAAGATCCTGCTGGTTGTGGTCCTCACCAATATCGGTTCCGCCATCGGGACCTTTGTGGCACTGCCCATGATTGTAAAAATGCTTTAGAAACCGCCTTATCAGGGAACCCGAAAATCCCCTCGATTTCTTTACGGACGCATAGAATGGACGTTTCGCACTGCCGACGGCTTCACGTCAGCCGGTGATACTGACAGTGGTTCTCGTTTCGCTCCTGCCGCGGTTTACCCGTAGCCGCCCCCGGGCAAAATGCTGAATACACTCGGGATAGAGTATCCATTCCTGCTCCAGGCCCTTTTTCTTGACCATGTCGAGATCGTATCCTTCCATGATGGGGAAGGCCCTCTGGCCGATAATCGGCCCGGAATCCTCGCCGTAATCGATAAAATGAACAGTACAACCGCCGACCTTGCATCCGTATTGGAAGGTGTCTCCATATCCATCCACCCCGGGGAAAGAAGGCAGCAGGGCCGGATGGATGTTCATGATCCTGGGATCGACCGGATCAATATTGACCCGGTCGATGAAATACGGCGTCAGGTTCCGCATAAAACCGGCCAGGACCAGCAGATCGAAAGGGTAAGCGGACATTTTTTGTAACAAAGCCGCCTCGGCAGCCACCCGGGTTTTGATAAAAGCAGTCGTTGTTTGGGGGTCTGAAGAAAGACCAAACAGGCTTTGCTTTGCCAGTATTTCATCGAAATCGAAATCCTGGGGAAGGCTGAAACCACCCGGGTCCTTGCGGTACAATCGGATCACCGCCGGATAATCTACCACAAAACTGGGGATGGCGTGCTTTTGGGCCCGGGCCAATCCTTTTGCCGCGGGATTGTCCGTCCCCACGAAAACCATGTCACCGTCTATGGATCCGGCTTCACAGGAATCGATGATGGCCTGCAGATTGGTCCCTCCCCCGGAAATGAGCGCGCCGATACGAATCTTTTTTTCCATGTTCGCCTCCGTTTGAGTTGATGACGGTTATGCGGGATCCGGCGGTTGTTATCATCATTGGAGAAAATGGTCGGAATACCGCCGATCGCCCGGAAAATCGCTACCAGTATAAGCGCATGGCCTTGGCCTTGTCAAAAAAAAAGCCGGTATAGGTCAAACCCACCGCTGGATGAAACACTGCGTTCTTATTAAACAACGGGCCCGGTGCCGCCCGGTGTTCACCGTGACGGCCACATTTATCGTTGTCCCCTCCTGCTGGTTGTATTGTATACTACCGATGTGGTATATGTTTGTTTTGTGCCATTGCGATCTTAAAACCGGGACCTTCAAAAATAACCATATCGTGTATCTATTTGTTCGGATATGAAAGGAGTCCTTCGATGAGAAAAAATTATTTGATCGCCTTGCCGTTCATGATCGCGGTAACAATGCTGCTGACAGCCTGCGGCGGTGGTGGAACCAAACTGATGTCGGTGTCCAGCAGCGGTGAGCATACCAGCGAACCGTTTAAAAAAATGATGATCCTGGCGATCGCCAAAAAGCCGGAAAACCAGAAATTGTTTGAAGATGCCTTTGCGTCAGCCGTGGACCAATCCGGAACCGAAGCGATTGCAGCATCGACCGTTCTTCCCGTTGACACAGAAATCACAAAGGAATTAATCATAGAAACCGCTCAAAAAGAAGGGGTCGATTGCATA
>CAZKYZ010000220.1:0-6711 GCA_964557055.1 uncultured Desulfobacterales bacterium | reverse complement strand
CCGGTAGATGTCAAACCGTTTGGTCTGAAAGTAGGGCCCTTCGTCATAGTCGATATCAAGCCACTTTAGGGCTTCGAAAATGGCATCCACCGATTCCTGGGTGGAGCGCACCCGATCGGTATCTTCGATGCGCAGAACCATCTTTCCCTTGGTTTTACGGGCATACAGCCAGTTAAATATGGCCGTGCGGGCACCGCCCAGGTGCAGGTGCCCGGTGGGGCTGGGAGGAAAGCGGGTGACAATTTCGTTCATTCGGTTCACCTTTCTATTTCATTATCGCCGACCGGTGGAAACCGATTATCCGGCGTACGGTTGTGCTACATGGTTTTAAAACCATAAAAACCACAGCCTCCGGTCAACAATATGCTTTTCGGTTAATTTCGGGGACTGCATACCATATCCACAGGGGGGGGACAAGCAGAATTGCAGCGAAAAAAACTTGACATGTTCAACGATTTCCATTAATAAGATGCGTTTATCATTAATGACATTGTGAGTTGTAAATTTTATAAAAAATCCATCTGGTTAGGAGATATCCAATGGCAGTACCCAAGAGAAGAACATCCAAATCGAAACGGGATCAGCGCCGGACACACCAAAAAATCGGGGCACCCCAAGTAGCCTCCTGCCCCCAGTGTGGTGAATCTGTTCTGCCGCACCGTGTCTGTGAAAGTTGTGGCACCTACAAAGGACGGACGGTAATAGCGGCCGAATAGCCGCCCTTTTCAGCAGCCCGCTTGTTATTCCGCCAGAAAAAGCAGAATACCATTTATGCGTTCTCCGTTGTTGTTTCCGGTAGCTAAGACGGCCTGAAATATCCGGGCGAGCGCCCGAATCCGACTACAACACCATCGAGATATTTGGAGACTTTCCCATGTCCGACATTGCCAAACGCGTCGTTGTCGTCACCGGGGGATCCCGTGGTATCGGCAGAGAGATTTGCTCAACATTCGCCGCGGACGGCTCCACCGTCTATTTCAATTACGTCTCCGCCGACACGGCAGCCCGGGAGACGGAAGCCATCATCCGCAATCAGGGGGGAACCGCAACGGGATTCCAGGCGGACGTATCCTCCGAAGAATCAGTAACCGGATTTATCCGACAGGTGGTCGAAGCCGAGGGGCGCATCGACGTCCTGGTCAACAATGCCGGCGTCACACGGGACAGCCTGGTGGTCCGCATGAAGGCCAGTGACTGGGATACGGTTCTGGATGTCAACCTCAAAGGAGCCTTTCTCTGCATCAAAGCGGTGACCAAGCCGATGATGAAACAGCGTTACGGCCGGATTATCAACCTGTCGTCGGTGGTGGGTGCTGCGGGCAATCCAGGCCAGGCCAACTACGTTGCCTCCAAAGCGGGTATTATCGGGCTGACCAAATCGGTGGCCCGCGAACTGGCAACCCGCGGAATCACCGTCAACGCTGTGGCGCCCGGCTTTGTCGAGACCGACATGACCCACGAGCTGCCGGAGAAAGCCAGGGCCGCCATGCTGCAGACCATCCCATTGGGACGTCCGGGTACGCCCCGGGAGATCGCCGCCACGGTGGCATTTCTGGCCTCCGACAACGCCGCCTATATCACCGGACAGACCATCCACGTCAGCGGCGGAATGTATATGTAGACCAATGGCATGGCGCCGGCTTTGCGCCAAACAACCTTTCCGGCATTTCCGAATCTGATGGATCTCCCTTTTCCAACCCTGTTTTGTATATCCGTTTGCATGCATCGGTCTGTGTGATTAAAACAGGCACAACCCATCTTCCCTGCACCTGGCTTCGCGACACGGAAAGGACATGGAAAAGGGCCCTGTCTTTCACATTTCTTTGCTTTTTTATCCCGTCAGAGTATTTTTTTGGGGATTTACCCGTTTTCGTTTTTTGTACTTGCGATTCACAACCCAAATATGTAGTATTTTTTGGTTACGCTAAATACTACATGGGGGAATATCAATTGAATCAATCCAAAACCGGCCTGATTATCGGATGCGACCACGGAGGCTATTCACTCAAGAAATATATACGACAGTTTCTGGAAGAGCAGGGCATCCCCGTCGAAGACGTCGGAAGCCATAATAGGAAATCCGTCAACTACCCGGTTTACGGGAAAATCGTGTCGGAAGCCGTTTCTTCGGGAAAATTTGCGCGGGGAATCCTGATCTGCGGGACCGGCCTGGGGATGTCCATGGTCGCCAACCGGTTTCCCCGCGTCCGTGCGGCACGCTGCACCGATATCTTCGCTGCGGATATGAGCCGGCGGCACAACAATGCCAACATCCTTGTGCTGGGGGGCCGGGTTACCGGAGACATCCTGGCACTGGAAATCGTCAAGACCTGGCTCGACACCCCTTTTGAAGGGGGGCGGCACCAGGACCGGATCGACATGATCGAAGCTTTGGTTGCCGGATAAAAAATCGGCCTTCCGACAATATTGGAAATCGTACCGGACCAGCCGAAACAACAGGAAAAATGAAAAGATGGAATGCATTAAAAAGACGGACCCGGAAATTTATGACGCCATTAGAAGGGAACTGGAGCGTCAAAAAAACCAACTGGAACTGATCGCCTCGGAAAATATCGTCAGCCCCGCTGTCATGGCGGCTCAGGGCAGTGTCATGACCAACAAATACGCCGAGGGGTACCCTGAAAAACGCTACTACGGAGGGTGCGAATATGTTGACATGGCCGAACAACTGGCCATCAAAAGGGCCAAAGACCTGTTCCGGGCAGCTTATGTCAATGTACAGCCGCATTCCGGTTCCCAGGCCAACATGGCCGTCTATTTTGCCCTGCTCAACCCGGGCGACACCATCCTGGGAATGAACCTGACACACGGCGGCCATCTGACCCACGGCAGCCCGGTCAGTTTTTCCGGAAGACTCTTTACCTTTTTCCACTATGGTGTGGAGAAGGAATCCGAAACCATTAATTATGATCAATTAGCCGAATTGGCCCAAAAGCATCGGCCCCGTATGATCGTTGCCGGGGCCAGCGCATATTCCCGCTTTCTCAATTTTGAAAAATTCGCTGCTGTCGCCGAATCCGTCGGGGCCTACCTGATGGTGGACATGGCTCATATCGCCGGCCTGGTGGCTGCCGGCCTGCACCCGTCACCCGTTCCGCACGCCGATGTGGTCACCTCCACAACCCACAAAACCCTGCGCGGGCCGCGGGGTGGGCTGATTCTGGCGAAATCCGATTTTGGCGATCAACTCAACAAACAGATTTTCCCGGGGATTCAAGGCGGCCCCCTGATGCATGTAATTGCAGCCAAGGCGGTGGCTTTCCGCGAAGCACTCACCCCATCCTTTGTGGAATACCAGAAAGATGTGGTCCGCAATGCGGCCGCTTTGGCGGATCAATTGAAAGCCGGCGATGTCCGCCTGGTTTCCGGGGGCACCGACAATCATATGATGCTGGCTGACCTGGAAAATTTCGATATCACCGGGAAAACGGCGGAAGAAGCCCTGGAAAATGCTGGTATTACCGTCAACAAAAATGCGATCCCTTTTGAAACCCGCAGCCCTTTCATCACCAGCGGTATCCGTATCGGAACTCCGGCCGTCACCAGCCGCGGTATGAAAACAGCAGAAATGAAAACAATCGCCGAACTGATTGTCGGCGTATTGAGACAACCGGAAAATGCGGAAGTCCTCCGAAAAACCCGGAAGTGCGTTCAGGATCTCTGTGATCAATTCCCCATCTACCCGGAATAACGAGCAGCAGGCATAGCAATGACCGCAAACACCACAACCAAACGCAGGGATTATATCTCCTGGGATGAATATTTTATGGCGGTGGCCCTGCTGTCCGCCCAGCGCAGCAAAGATCCCAATACTCAGGTGGGTGCCTGCATCGCCAACCCGGACAACAAAATCGTCGGGGTCGGCTACAACGGGTTTCCTTTAGGTTGCTCCGACGACGAACTGCCCTGGGGACGTACCGGGGACCCACTCAACACCAAATATCCCTATGTCTGCCATGCCGAATTAAACGCCGTTATTAACAGTATCGGCAACCTGGCCGGCTGTACCATCTACACCGCCCTTTTTCCCTGTAACGAATGTGCCAAGGTGATCATTCAATCCGGGATTAAAGGGGTTGTCTTCCTTTCGGACAAGTACGCCGAAACGGATTCTGTCCGTGCTGCCAAGATCATGTTTAACAAAGCCGGCGTCCGCTGCCGTCAATTGGACGGGGGAAAAAAAGAAATCATGCTGCGACTGACCGTCTAACAGCCTTCCCCCGTTTCCGGGAAGAGAAACTGCCATCACAGGAGGAATTTTCATGAAATGCCCATTTTGCGGAGAGCTGGACAACAAAGTGATCGATTCCCGGTTGGGTAAGGAAGGCGACGTTATCCGGCGACGGCGTGAGTGCCTGCTCTGCACCCGGCGGTTTACGACCTATGAGCGCGTGGAAGAAATCCCCATCATGATCATCAAAAAAGATGGCCGGCGGGAAGAATTTTCCCGCGAAAAAGTCCGCGCCGGCATCCAGAAGGCCTGTGAAAAACGTGATATCAGCATGAATGTCATCGAAGATTTCCTGGACGAACTGGAAAGGGACCTGCGCGAAACCGGAGAAAAGGAAATACCCTCCACCGGTATCGGCGGCAAGATTATGAAGCAGCTTCACAAGTTAGACGGTGTCGCTTATGTTCGCTTTGCCTCTGTATACCGGGAATTCAAGGATGTGAACGACTTCGTTTCCGAATTAAAAAGCCTCTTGAGCAATGGGCGCTAATACCGGCGGTTTTTCGCTGCAATGAATGACGAATTCTATATGAAACTGGCCCTCGACCTTGCCCGTAAAGGCCGGGGTTATACGTCACCGAACCCCATGGTTGGTGCTGTCGTCGTCAACAACGGGGAAATTGTCGGGAGTGGCTTTCATCCACAGGCGGGCCAACCCCACGCGGAGGTGTTTGCCATTGACGAGGCCGGGGACCAGACACGCGGTGCCACCATATTTGTCACCCTGGAACCCTGCAACCACACCGGCAGAACCCCGCCTTGCACCCGGAAAATTCTGAACGCCGGAATTGTACGCATTGTTGCCGCCATGGAAGACCCGAACCCCAAAGCCGGCGGTGGTCTTCAGGTACTCCGGGGCGCCGGCCTCTCCGTCACAACAGGTGTTCTGGAAGCAGAGGCCCGCCGCCTGAACGAAGTGTTTGTGAAGTATATCACCACCGGGCTTCCTTTCGTTCTTGTAAAATGTGCGGCAACACTCGACGGGCAGCTGGCCACCCGGACCGGAGACTCAAAATGGGTAACGGGGCCGGCGGCCCGGGAATATGTTCACCGGCTTCGCCACGAATATGACAGCATCCTGGTGGGGGCGGAAACCGTTCGGAAAGATAACCCCAGCCTGACGGCCAGGCTGAACGGCATGGAAACACGAAACCCGATCCGGATCATATTGGATACGAATCTGACCATCCCCCAGAACGCCGCCCTGTTTCAGCAGGCTTGCGCGGCCGAAACCCTGATCGTTGCCGCCGACACATCTCCGCAAAGCGACATCAGTAGAATCGAGTCGTTGGGGGCGACGGTGATTGCCGTACCGCCCGAAAACGGCCGCATTCCATGGAAACACTTGATAAAAATACTGGGTCGCAGGGGTATCACCGGGATTCTCATTGAAGGTGGCGGGCGGGTAATACAATCTGCTTTTCGCGCCGAAATCGTGGATAAAATTAATTTTTTCTATGCCCCCAAAATACTGGCCGGCAATAACGGCACCGCTATCTGCTGCGGAACCGGTCCGGATCTGATGAAGGACGCCCTGAACGTGAACAATATCAGCCTGCAGCGTTTTGGCGACGATATTCTGGTGGAGGGATACCCCCAGAGAAAACCGGAAGTGCCGTAGCGTTGGAAGGTTGCCAGCGCATACCGGCAACAATGAAAGCAACAAAAGGATGCCAACATGTTCACGGGAATTATTGAAGGTCTGGGCACCATCACCTCCGTTGCCCCGGGCAAGCTGGGTCGCAAATTGTCCTTTCGATCCGACTTTCCGCTGGATGGCACTAAAATCGGCGACAGTATCGCGGTTAATGGCGCCTGCCTGACCGCCGTAACCATTCAAAGCAACATATTCAGCGTGGATGTATCTCCGGAGACAACCGAAAGGACAACCGTCGGCGTGCTTAAAACAGGCGACCGCGTTAACCTGGAACGGGCCATGCGGCTGTCCAACAGACTGGACGGCCACCTTGTTTCCGGGCATATCGACGGGACCGGTGTCATTATCGAAAAGAATGCCGCCGATAATGCCGTCGACGTCACCATCCGTGTACCCGAAATCCTGGCTGCCGATATGATCGAAAAAGGTTCCGTAGCCGTTGACGGGATCAGCCTTACCATCAACAACCGGGGACGGGATCGCTTTTCCATTTCGATCATCCCCCACACCGCCAGAATAACCACCATCGGTTTTAAAAAAACCGGTGAAACAGTCAACATCGAAACCGATATTATCGGCAAATATGTACGGCAATTTCTTTCAGCAGCCGATCCAGCCGGAAAGCCTGCCGGCAAAACCAGGGGCGTAGACATGGCCCTGCTGATGAAAAAAGGATTTTTATAACACTCTCCGACAAACGGCTCGACACTTCCCGGGACGGTCCGGCCATTTTTTAAAACCGGAACAGAACGTTTCCCGGTTTGGGAGTTTGAAATCGCTCAATTTGGGAAAAAGTATTTGC
>CAZKYZ010000219.1:0-6717 GCA_964557055.1 uncultured Desulfobacterales bacterium | reverse complement strand
GCTGTACTCCACGTTTTTAATGAGCCCTGCTGGAAGTGGGCATTTTATTGCCCATTTTTTCCTGTTTTTGAGAAAAAACGACCGGTCCGTCTGGAACAGAACCTGCGGGATCCAGAGGGCAACATCCGCAATTACGAGGTTTTCGGCTACCCGGTGTTCGGTAAACAGGAGAAGGTCGAGCAGGTTCTCTGCTACAAGCTGGACAACACGGAGAAAAGACGCTTGGAATCCGTAGCCGAGGCCGTCAACCTGATGGACAACCTGGGATATATTTTTTCCGGTATCCGCCATGAAATCGGGAATCCTGTCAATTCCATCAAGATGGCGTTGACGGTATTGAATCGCAACCTGGATAATTTCGATACGACCAAGGTCAGGGAGTTTGTGGAACGGGCCTTGACGGAACTGGGAAGAATGGAGTTTCTGCTCAAAGCCTTGAAGAATTTCAGCATGTTTGAAAATCCTTCCGCCCGGAAAGTATCGCTCGGCGCTTTTGTCCGTGATTTTGTTTCCCTGGTGAAAAACGATCTGTCCGGAAAGGGTATTGAAATCACGGCAGGCGACGCAGCCGGAGAAATGACCGGGATAACGGATCCAAGGGCACTGCAGCAGGTAATGCTGAACCTGGTTACCAATGCGGTCGATGCCCTGGATGGCCGACCGCAGCCGCGCATTGAGATTAATCTGGAATGGATCGAAGGTGATGTGGAAATCCATATTAAAGACAACGGCTGTGGAATGACCGATGAGCAGAAAAAAGATCTGTTCAAACCTTTTGTTACTTCCAAGGAAAAAGGGACCGGTTTGGGGCTGGTTATCGTCAAAAAAATGCTGACGCGCATGGGGGCGGGAATTCGAGTGGAAAGTCAGCGGAAAGTAGGAACGACCTTTACCATCGAGATACCGGGAGGACGCCTTGAAACCGGCAAAGCATAAACGCCGCTTGTTGATTGTCGACGATGACCGTCTACTGTGCCGGTCCATCAGCGAATATCTGGGTGGATGGGGGCTGGATGTCCGCACGGCCAACAGTATCGCCGAAGGCGCGGAAACCGTCGCGAAGATGAAGGTGGACCTTGTCCTGCTCGACCAAAAACTTCCGGATGGCCGGGGACTGGACCTTTGCAAGCCGATCATCCGGTCCAACGAGCAGTGCAAAATTATTTTTATCACTGCTTTTCCCAGTTTTGACAATGCCGTACGGGCGATCCGGGTGGGGGCTCACGACTACCTGTCCAAGCCGTTTGAACTTGAGGAACTGTCCCTTGTGCTGGACCGCTCTCTGCGGACCATTGAGTTGGAGCAGGTGGAACAGATTCACTGCTACAATCGCCAAAAAAAAAATCGTGAAAATATTTTCGTGGGTGAATCAGCTGGGGCGGATGCCGTTCGCAGCATGATTGATATGGCTGTTCGCAGCCGATCCCCGGTGCTCATCACCGGAGAAACGGGGGCCGGCAAAGGTGTCGTTGCCAGAGCGATCGGATACCATACCCGGGGAACTTCAACCGCATTTATCAGCATCAACTGTGCTGCTTTGCCGGAAAATTTGATTGAGGCAGAGCTGTTCGGTCATGAGAAGGGTGCCTTCACCGGTGCCGAAAAGTCACGCAAAGGCCTTTTCGAAATGGCCGATGGCGGTACCCTGTTCCTGGATGAAATTGGGGAACTTCCCCTGCACCTGCAGTCGACCCTTCTCGGTGTTCTGGACAGCGGACGTATCAAACGGGTGGGGGGCGACCATTTCCGTCAGGTTGATACCCGTATCATAACGGCCACCAACGTCCCGGTGGAAACCGCCATTGCCGAAAAACAGTTTCGCCAGGACTTGTACTACCGCCTGGGGGTTATCCGGATTCATGTGCCCCCCCTGAGGGAGCGGCCGGAGGACCTGATGCCCTTGTGCATGCATTTTCTGCAGCAGCTTTCCCCGGAAACCGGCGCCGCCATTTCGGAAACGGAACTGCGTCGGATGCAGCGCTATGGCTGGCCCGGCAATGTCCGGGAATTGAAAAATATCATCGAGCGGTCGATTCTGTTTCGGCAGGGGCATGAACTCTACCCGTCCCGCCTGCTAGGCACGACGACGACCGAAGAGCCGGGCACCCAAAACACATCAGCGCCGGCAGTGCTGCCGTTGGAAGAAGTGGAGCGCCGTCACATTACGGAAGTGTTGAAGCAGGTTTCAGGGAACCGGACCCGAGCAGCGGCCTGCCTCGGCATTTCCCGGTCGACCCTCATGCGCAAAATCAAGACCTTGCCAATCGGATCGATTTGAGCCACTGTGTCATAATAGGGCACCCATAATAGGACACAGGCGGGTTGCCGAACGACCATCTCTCCGTGTAACAATCTAAAAATAAATAAAAAAATAATTTCATTCTTCGGCATAGTTTCTGCAATCATTCTTGCTATTGCTATTTGTCAAGGAGCTGCAACCATGAAGCAGGTATTGATTGTCGATGATGAAAAATCGTTGCTCAAGAGTCTTAAAACGGGTCTGGAAGCGTATAGCAGCCAATTCCGGGTGTTGACTGCGGAGAACGGGAGGGAAGCCCTTGAAATGGTCCGCACACACCTGGTTGATCTGGTGGTTACAGACCTTAAAATGCCGGTGATGGACGGATTCGAGCTGCTATCCGTTCTGGCGGTCGATTACCCGGCTATCCAGACAATGGTGATGACGGCCTTCGGGACGCCCGAAACCGATGAACGGATTAAGCGTTACGGTACTTTTACCATCTTGGAGAAACCGATCGATTTCGATGAACTCTCCGAAACCATCCGCAGGAAACTGGAGCGTCAGCAGCGGGAAGGCTCGGTTTCCGGCATATCCCTGGGGGGCTTTCTGCAGCTGATCGAGATGGAGCAGAAAACCTGCCTTCTGGAAATATATGCGGAAGAGAACAACCGGGGCTATTTGTATCTGAAAGGAGGCCTGCCCTACGATGCGATATTCGAAGGGGTGAAGTCGGAAGAGGCCGTGTACCGCATGCTGGCCTTAAAGAACATACGCATCAATTTCAATCCAATACCGGCCAGGCCTATCAAGAAACGGATTCAGGCTGACATTACGTCCCTGTTGCTGGACGGCGCCAGCTATTCGAATGAAGATGGCATGCTTCCGGATGAGATTGACCTTATAGATGCGGACGCGTCGGACTTTGATCTTCCCGGTATAGACAGCCTTGATACCGTACTGACGGAAGAAGAACTCGGAACGGATCTCAATACAATAACGGCATTCGATTCCGATGATTTAGAAAACAGTGCCACCCGGACCGGAAATGGAGACGGTGTTATACGGGAAATAACAGCGGTTCTCGAAAAAATGACGGTTGTGGACGGATTCAAAGCCATCGGTGTGTTTTCCCCCAGCGGGGAAATGGTGGAGAAGGTCAATACAGCGGATGTGGACATCAGCGAAATCGGTGCTCTTGCCAACGTCGTGCTGCTCAAAGCCCGTAAAGTGACCGATCGACTGGATGGCTGCGGCCAGGGGTTGCAGGTCCACATAGAAGCACCCATGATCCATGTAATTGCCTGTTGTTTAAACGAATCCGCCGATTTTGCGGAGACATCTTCCGGTACGGCGCACCTGCACGTGGTCCTGATTTTGGAAAAGGAAGGCAACCTGACCATGGGTAAAATAAAACTGCAGTCCATTATGAAGGAGCTGTCACCCATGTTTCGCTAACGGGCACAGCAACATATTAAGAGCCCAAAAACACTGCTATAGAAGTAAAGCGCCGGTACAGAGCAGGCTCAGCAGCAGAAAGGCCGTCCAGTTCCTTCTGCCGGCCTGAAACGACGGTGGGGTGCGGTCGTCGGTGTAGCCCCGGGCTTCCATGGCCATAGCCAGGTTGTCGCCGGTAACGGCAATGTTGCGCAGCAGGGGAATGGCCGTATAAACCATCCGGCGAACGGGGTTGACCCGGCATTCGATCCCCCTGGCTTTGAGGGCATCTCCGGTGCGCCCGGCCTGGCGGATGATTTCCGGGATAAAGCGCAGGATCAGGCCCATCATGGTTCCCAGCCGCCTCCCGTTGACCAGTGGTACCGGGGCCAGAAACCAGGCAACAGCGGCGCTGATCTCAGCGGAGCGGGTCGAAGTGGTCAGCAGAACACCTCCGATGACAATGATAACCAGCCGCCAGGCAATCAGTCCTCCCTGCAGCGCTCCCGTCGGGGAGAGCGTAAGCGGTACCAGTGGAACGGTGATTAAAACCGGCCCATCGTTAAAAGCGGACCTGGAAAGGATAATCAGCAGCAGGAGAAAACCCATCCATTTCAATTCCCGCAGCAGGACAGTTACCGATACGGATGCGGCCATCAGCGCAACGGCCGCAAACGTGGTGAGAAGGATCAGACCGTAAGCATCTGATTTCAGGCAGGTGAGGCTGACAATCACCAGGCTGATCAATTTGAAGCGGGCATCCATATGATGAAAGGTTGACCGTCCGGGTCGGTATGCTGTCACGCTCAGGACAGCCATGACGGGATTTCCTTTCCCAGGAGACTGGCACAGGGTTCGCGGACGCCAAATACTTCGATGCCCGGAATGACATCCGCCGGGATGCCGTCCCGCACCACACGGCCTTCACTCATGACCACCACGCGGTCGGCATGGGAGGCAATTTTTTCCAGGTCGTGGGTGATTACAATGAGCGTGCGGCCCTGTTTCCGCAAGGTGACCAGTTGCTGAAGTACCTGGCGGATTCCGGGAAAGTCGAGGTTGGAGAACGGTTCGTCCAGAACGATCACCTCCGGTTCCATGGCGAGTACCCCGGCAATCGCCAGGCGGCGTTTCTCTCCCCCGGAGAGGGTGTGTGGGCTCTGGTGGCGGTATTCGAGAAGACCGACGGACGTCAGAACACTGGTAACGCGCTGCGTAATCCGTTCCCGCGCTATTTTGAGGTTTTCGGGTCCAAACACGGCATCGTCCCAGACGGTTTCGCCCACAATCTGGCTGTCCGCATCCTGGAACACCATACCCACCTTTTTACGGGCAGTTTTCAAATTGTCCATAACGGCAATGCCGTCTATCAGCACCTTTCCGGAAGTCGGCTTCAGGAGACCGTTGAAGTGACGGACAAGGGTCGTTTTCCCGGATCCGTTCCGTCCGGTGATGATTGCCAGTTCGCCGGTATGGAAGTTAATGGTTACATCCCGCACACCAAAGGTGCCGTCCGGAAACCGGTGGGTGAGATTGACGATCTCGATGATTTTCCTGTTGTCCGCAGTCGCCATGGGATATTTGATTTCGGTTGGTTTGGTATTCTTAACTTCTTTAAAACGGAACGTTATTTTACAGCTCACGTGAGCCCATGAGCACTCCTGTTGTTACATTCCCCGGAACACTGGACGGATTACCCGCACAACCCAGACAGCCGCTGCAATTTTAATGGCATCCCCGATCAAAAACGGCAGCATCCCGGCCCACAGGGCAGGTTCCCAGGCCATGCCAGTAACGGCTTTCAGCCAGGGAACGCCGCAGGCGTAAACTATCAGGGAACCGCAAACCGCCCCGGTCGCGTCCAGATACCATTGCTTTTTTTTGGGGGCATGCGCCACGGCTCCCACCGTGAAGACCGCCGGCAGGTAGCCCAGCAGGTAACCGCCGGTGGGTCCCAGGAGCCTTCCGATACCGCCGGTGCCTCCGGCAAAAACAGGTAGCCCCACTGCCCCGGTGAGCAGGTAGGCGGCCACTGAAATAAGGCCCCACCGGGGTCCCAGGGTCAATCCGGCCAGGAGAACGAAGAAATTCTGAAGCACGATGGGAACCGGCCCCACCGGTATGGATATGAACGCTCCCACCGCAATCAGCGCGGCAAAGAGCGACGCGTACACCATTTTTTGTATCTCGCTTGATGAACTCATGAATCCGCTGTCCTGATGATTTGGTAGGTCCATTACTGGTGGAAGCAGTCTCCGTAAATTACGCGCTGTTTCTTCCCGTCGGCCTTTTCCACGATCAGCGAACCGAATTCGTCTACATCCACAGCACGCCCTTCGATGATTTCATTTACAGTCTCCACCCGAACATTGCGGCCGATGGTGATGGTATGCGCCTTCCACCCGGAAAGAACAGAATCGAAATCACTCTCGCAAAGCATTTTTTCAAATCGGTTGAGGAAAGCTTCCAGCAGATCCCGCCGGGCAATTTTGCGTCCGAGAATCTTTTTTATGGAGGTGGCCGTCGGTTCCGTGCGTGAGGGGTCGTTGTTGACGTTGATGCCGATGCCGATGTTGATGAACGTGATCATGTCGGAATCGGTCTCCATTTCGGCCAGCATCCCCACCAGCTTTTTTTCCGCTACCAGAATGTCGTTGGGCCATTTCACGTCTGCTGCAATACCGTAAGATTCCCGTAAAACCCCGGTCAGGCAAAGCGAAGCCGCGAAATTGACTTGATAACCAAGGGTGGGAGGCAGTTGGGGCCGCAGAATCACCGTGAAGTATAAGCCTCCCCGGTTGGAGCGCCATACCCGCCGCAGGCGGCCTCTACCTTTTTTCTGTTGTTCAGCCACGACAACGGTAAAGGCCGGGCTGCCCTTTCTGGCCATTTCCCGGGCCACATCCATGGTGGATGTGGTTTCGGTAAGATGGTGGATGCGGTCCTCCCGACCGGGGAATTCCCAGGCAAAGAGAGCCTCCGGGGATTGCTTCAGCCGGTAGCCTTTTGGTGTGGATTGAATGCCGTATCCCAACGCCTGC
>CAZKYZ010000218.1:0-6749 GCA_964557055.1 uncultured Desulfobacterales bacterium | reverse complement strand
GCCTTTGCGGGCCCAGTAATCCGCCTCCCGCAAAACCGCCAAAATAGATCCGAACTGCAACGACAGCCGGTTCTTATCCGCCAGACTCTTTTCACTGAACTCGATAATGGCGGCCAGACCACTTGCCGTGCAGGGCAGCAGACCTTCCTCCATGCATGCCCGGGCAACAAAACGCGCGTATTTCTGCACGTTTTTATCGTTGCGTTCCACTTCATAGTCAAAATCGGCGCGAACCTTGAAAATCTGATTAAACCGGCTGTCATTCTCCTGAAGCGTCTGGAAGGGTTCATAGTTTCCCACAAGAATCACTTTCACATCCAGCGGCACCGGTTCGGGGCGAAGAGAGGTGGTACTGTATACCGCCTCCTGATCGGCATCCTCGATGGACAGCAGCTTGTTCTCCAATGTTCGTTTCAAAGTCTCCCACAACAGTTGGCTCATGAGTACCGATTCGATTTCCATGACGAGAAAACCACCGTTGGCCTGCAGCAGTGAGCCGGCTTTAACCATGCTGAAATCGGCGGTCACCGATCCCATGAATGCCCGTTTTTCAATCTGCCCGAAAACATTCCGGTAGGTGGGATTGGTTTCAAATATAACCGGAGCACCTTTTTCCGCCTTTCGATCCACCAGCACATTGATCTTGTATTTGTCAAAGGGATCCGTCCTGGGTGGAAAGGTGGCGGAAACGTTTTTGTCGGCACCATTATCCTCCGGGATAAAGATGTTCACGTTTTCGACAATATCCTGTTCTACTTCCGAAAAGTAATCGCTGATTTCCCTGCAATCCCGGAAGGCTTCACGGATCGGGTTCATCCGGTCTTTCACGACCAGAAGCGTTACCGCATCCATTGTTCTTTCCACCTCTTCATGCAGGGACTGGTGAATCCGGTTGCTATTGCGGACCAGATCGCCAATTTCCTCCTGGGCGTGGCGGACGTTTTGGGCAAACACTTCGCGAACATCGGCGGCAAGCATCTGGAACTGTTCTTCCGATATTGGGCTGCCATCGATCAGCGCGATTGCCTGAAATCCGGCGTCGGTCTGTTCGATTCGCATACTGCGGGCTTTCACCCGATTATTAACCTGTCGCAGCAGGGATTGCTGCCGTTGGGTATACCGGTTGCGCACCTGAGACAATCGTTCCAGGTAGGATTTATCTTCAAACGCCGCCGGCAGCTCTTTTTTCAGCGTTTTCAACAGCTGGTGCATCATTCGTGCTAATTTCCCGGCCTGCCCGGAAAGGACCTGTATCGCCCTGGGACGGTACTCGTCTTTAAAATTGTTCACCATGCACCAGTCGCAAGGAGTTGGGAGCTTTTTGGCGTGTCGGCCGACAAGATCCCGCACAATGGTGGACTTGCCGGTACCTTCAATTCCGGTTACAAAAATATTGTATCCACGGCTTTTCATGTCCAATCCAAATTTGATGGCCCGCACCGCTCTTTCCTGGCCGATCACCTCGTCCAGCGGTTTGACTTCCTTGGTTGTCCGGAATGCAAATACGGCTGGATCACAAACCTGTCTGAGATCGGAAACCGCGACTTTGTGTTTTGCCGACATGGCACCTCCTGAGATACTGTTGAAAAACGATTGGCCTGCTTGCCCGAACCGCTCGGATGGTATATCCTGGTATTATCCCCGCGAAAATATTGGTTGAACGGCAGCGATGCAAAGGGGAACACTTCTGCGAACTTATCAGTACTGTCAAAAGCAGTCAAACGCACGCTTGGAATAGGATAAAAAAAATGGAACTGACCTGGTTTGGAACAGCGGCATTCCGTATTTCAACCGGTACGGAAACCGTATGGATCGATCCTTACCTTTCCCGCAATACCAAAGCCTTTCCCGTACAGCGAACCCGCCCGGCCGACCTTCAGGAGGTCGATCAAATTTTTACATCACACGGGCATTTCGACCATATCATGGACATTCCCCAGATTGCGCGCAACACAGACGCCCGCATATACTGTTCGCAGGAAACCGCCCGTACACTGAATCGGGAAGGCGTTCCCGTTGACCGAATCGAACAGATTGCAGCGGATGGCGGCAAAGTGGCTGGAAACAGCTACGTTGCCGAGGCTTTTCCCAGCCGGCACGTGCAGTTCGACAAACCGCTGGTGGTTAAAACCCTGCTGCGTTCGTGCTTTCAACTGCCGGGGCTGATACGACTCATGCGGTTGTATCCGGTGGGCCGGGTGTTCAGTTGGCGATTTCGCATAAATGGAACCACCATCCACCACTTTGGCAGTGCCGGGTCCACGCCCGAAGAGTTGGCCAGGCTGGGAAAACAGACCACCGATATTCTACTGGTACCCCTCCAAGGGCATTCTGAGATCTGCCGTATCGCCCTGGAATATGTGCGCGCTCTCAAACCCCGGCTTGTTATTCCCCACCACCAGGACGATTTTTACCCGCCCATCTCCCGGCAGGTCGATGTTGAAACGTTTGTCAGGGGGGTTGCCGAAGCCTGCCCGCAAACGGAAGTAAAAGTTATGGCCTTCAATAAAGCCCTTTCCCTGTAAACCGGTCGAGCGCTTTCGACAGCTCCGGATAGGAGATCTCTTCGACGACCGCGGTTCCGATGGCGGAAAGCAATACAAAGAAAACCCCCTGCCCCTCTCTTTTTTTGTCGCGCTTCAAGGCATCCTTTAATCTGCCCGCATCGGCGGTGACCCGGGTCGGCAAGCCCAGTTTTTTTAAAAGCGCGGGAATACGATCTGCTTCGGACTTCGGCAGCAGTCCTTTTTCAACGGAAAGGAAAGAAGCAAACACCATCCCGGCACTCACCGCTTCTCCGTGGGAGATCCCGGTCACTTTCTCAATGGCATGCCCCAGGGTATGACCGAAATTGAGCTTGCGCCGCTCCCCCGTCTCTTTTTCATCCCGGTTGACAACGGCCGCCTTGAGTACAATGGAATCGTACACAACCCTTTCGATGACTTCCGGATTGAGCGCCAAGGCCTCCCCGGTTCGTTTTTCCAGCAGTTCAAACAGATCCCGATCACCGATGGCACCGTGTTTCACGATCTCGGCAAATCCGCAGAGGATTTCTTTTTGGGGGAGGGTTTTAAGCAGGTCCAGATCACAAATGACGAATTCCGGTTGGTTGAAAACGCCGACCATATTTTTATAGCCGCCCAGATTGACCCCGTTTTTTCCACCGACACTGGCGTCCACCTGGGACAAAAGCGTTGTGGCAACAAACCCGAACCGAAGCCCGCGCATATACGTGGAAGCCACAAAACCGCTGACGTCACAAACGATTCCACCGCCAATGCCGACAACAAAAGCAGCACGATCGGCTTCCAGCTTCACCAGCCGCTCGTAAATCCGCTGCACCGTATCCAGTGTTTTGATTTCTTCGCCGGTGCCAATCCGGATCACGGGCCAATCCGGGAAACGGTTTCCGCAAACCTTCCAAACGTTATCGTCCGTAATGACGATCGCACTTTCCATCGGCACCTCCCGCTCCAGTGCCACCAGTGTCTCTCCAACCAACAGCCGGGATGCTCCCGTTCCGGCGCTTATCTCCAGTTTTTTCATCCTATCTCCGATACGATGCTAAACAATCAAGTTAGTGAACTCTCTTCGTTATGCTTTTCGGCAACTATAGGGTTCCATTTCCGCCGATACTACCATAATCGGTTTCCATCGCAATCAATTTTTTTGGTTCTTGACAGAACCAATCCTATCGATTAGAAAATACGGACAGATTACAGAAAGCCGATAGATTCCATATGAAAAATTCTACCATATACACCAATCGTTTTTTCTTCGGGCGCTTCTTTTTCAGCTTTAGTAGCGCCCATCCGGTTGTATAAGGTAAACTGACCATACACCCCGGATGGACCGCACGGTCTGTTCGGGGTTTTTATTTTAGGCCCCGAGAGAATCCTCTCCGGGGCTTTTTTTTTAACAGGCGCCCTGCAAGACAACTCGATGGAGGAAATGTCATGATTATCGAATTGAAAAAGGAAACAACAAAAGATCAGATAAGGAGTCTCCACGATGAGCTCCGTTCCAGAAAACTCGACTACCGGGAACTGCCCAACGGCGACAATCGCAGAATCGGGATACTCAATGCCTCCGGTGTCAATCCCGATTCCATAGCGGCCCTGCCGGGGGTTGCCTCGGTGGAGATGGTTTCGACGCCCTATAAGCTGGCCAGCCGGAAAATGCACCCGCAGGACACGATTATCCAGGTAGGCAATGTAGCCGTCGGGGGAGAAAGGCTTACCGTAATCGCCGGGCCCTGCGCCATCGAAAGCAGAGAGCAGGCTTTTGCCATTGCCGGGGAGGTTCGAAAATACGGTGCCGTGCTGTTCCGGGGAGGCGCCTTTAAACCCAGAACATCCCCTTACTCTTTCCAGGGTCTGGAGGAGGACGGCCTTCGCATACTGGCCGAAATCAGAGAAACTTTCGGCCTTGGTGTGATCACTGAAATGACTTCCATCTCACAGGCCGATCTTATGATGAAATACGTTGACGTAGTGCAGATCGGAGCCCGCAATATGCAGAATTTCGAACTGTTGAAATGCGTAGGCAGGATGGGCAAACCGGTACTGCTGAAACGAGGACTGTCCGGAACAATCAAAGAATGGCTGATGTCGGCCGAATACATCCTCTCGGAAGGGAACAGGCAGGTCATCCTGTGTGAACGCGGGATTCGCACCTTTGAGCCGGAAACCCGCAACACGCTGGATCTCTCCGCTATCCCGGTCATGCGCAAATTAACCCATCTCCCCATCGTGATTGATCCCAGCCACGCCACCGGTCTGCGGGAAAAAGTCAGCCCCATGGCCAGGGCTGCCATTGCCGCCGGTGCGGACGGACTGATGATCGAGGTACACAATGACCCCGACAACGCCCTATCCGACGGCCCGCAAAGCCTCTATCCGAAACAATTCGGACAGCTGATGCGCGACATATACGTCATCGCTCCCGTTGTCGGCAAACAAGTCGACTTTGGTTACCTGGACAAAGCCACAGCCGTTGAGCGCATCGGGCCCGACAATAAATCCGGAAAAACCAGGGCCGCTTTTATGGGCAAAATGGGCACGTTCAGCCACAAAGCCAGCCTCCAGTATTTCGGGGACAAGGTCGAACAAAAACCGCTGCCGACCTTCAAGGCTATTTTTGAAGCGGTTACATCCGGGGAAGCCGACTTCGGTGTGGTGCCCATAGAGAACTCCCTCACGGGCAGTATCCACGAAAATTATGAACATCTCCTGGATTACGACCTTAAAATCATCGGGGAGATCAAACTGCGCATCATGCATCACCTCATTGCCCGACCGGGAACGGCGGAGGATGCCGTCAAGCGTGTCTTTTCACACCCGCAGGTTTTCGGGCAGTGCCGCATGTATTTAGACCAGCACGGCAGCTGGGAGCAGGTGGCTGTCAGCGACACAGCCACCGCCGTCCAACGGGTCAGCGAATCCGGCAACCCCGGAGATGCCGCCATCGCCAACATGGTGGCCGCCGAGGAGTACGGTCTTGAGGTGATTGCGGAAGGTATTGAAACCAACCCGCGTAATTTTACCCGCTTCGTTATTGTCGCCCAAAAACCGATTGCGCAGGCCGCACCGACCAAGTCGTCCCTTATCTGTTCAACGGGCAATGAACCCGGTTCCCTGTACCGGGTGCTCAAGATTTTTGCCGACCACAACATCAACATGATCAAACTGGAATCCCGCCCCATCCAGGGCAGGCCCTGGAAATACATGTTTTACATGGACCTGGAGGTCAACCTGGAAGCGCGGGATCTGGAATCGGTCAAAAAAGAGCTGGTGGAGAAAACGGACTATTTGAAAATACTGGGGAGTTATTAGAAACCGGATCATCTGGTCTCAGGGCCAATGGTGCGCGTGAAATGCGTATAAATTTCGGCCTTGCTGTTTATCCGGCGACAGGGAAAAAATCCCGGTCACATGGGTAAAAAGGAAGCCACGACTTCCGAAAACCGGAGGTTGTTTTCCGAAAAGGTCTCTTTCTTGGACAACAGAAGGAAGATAACGGAACAGGTCTTGTCATTATAGCAGCGGTACATTACTTCTTTTTTGACAATATTGAATTGATTGTCCGCGCTGCTCCATTCTTCGCCTGCAACGATGCAGCCGGTGGCGCAGTCTTTGCGTTTATATATCTTGTGGCGATAATCAACGATGCCCTCTTTAGCCAGGGTTTCTTTTCGGTCCTGGTAGAGTTTTTCAAGGCTGTTGTCAAAGCGTTCCTCGGCCATTGAAATTTCGAACAGGCTCACTTTGAACAGGTCGGCACTGACAGAAATAAAGGCTTTCTGATCAGAATTCAGCAAAACCAGTTTCACCTTTCCTCTTTCTTCTGGAGCCAAACTCTGCAGATACCAGTCGGGAACAACCTCGCTGTATTCCCAGCCGGTTGGAATCTGTAAAGAAAATTCATAACGAGGATTGTAATAGCGGTTATTCTCTACGCGTGACGGCGGAGTAGAAGCACATCCGACCGTCACTGCCAGAAAAATTATCGTCAGTCTTAATATCCATCCACAAGTGTTCATGACAGGCTCCCTGCTTCGAAAGTTTGAATGATACCCCGATGTTGAACAAAAAATATGGCCAAAAGCGTTTTCAAAAACGCTGCCTTTCTCGATTTTCGGTCAGGTGCTGAAATCCCAGGTCCCATCCCATTTTTCGGGTGCAGAACCGGCAGCAAGGGTTCGGCATTGATGCAAAAAGACGTTGCACAATGGGTCTCCGTTTCTGCCC